>JANPOR010000367.1:0-4218 GCA_031428075.1 Hymenobacter sp.
CTCAACAGTGCCCATTACCAACCTGAAAAGTTGGACGATATGTTTTCCAAGCGGGTATTTGACTTGTCGCTGAAGCGCGATGACTACCGCAAGACCTTTTTGCTGGCCAGCGACATAGAAAACCTACGCCGCTACCAGAACGACATCGACGACGAAGTAAAAAACGGCCGCCGTGACTTCTACGACCTCAGCACACAGTTGATGGCCCAGCGTGTGAAAGAGATGCAGACCCTGTATCGCGAGCTGCTGGCCAAGCCCTTCGATTTCACTACTGAAGAAAGTTTTCAGACAGACCCCGAGAAAGCGTCGTTTCCGGTCGATAAGGCTGCCCAGCGCGAGTTATGGCGCAGAATGCTAAAGTACGAAACCCTCAGCCGGGTTTCCGAGATGATGGACGCCCAGGAGAAGGCCAAGACTGCCAAGCCCTCGGCGGCCACGGCCGCACCAGCGGCCGCCAACGCGGCGGCCCCTACAGCCCCCGAGCCGGTTCGCACCCCCGCCCAAATAGAAGCGGAGGCACGCAAGCGCGTACTTAAATACTACGATGATCAGTTTGCCGACCTAGCCGACGTGGACGCCAACGAGCGGCTGTCCAACTACGCCAATGTCATTGCTAACACATATGATCCCCACACCGACTACTTTGCGCCAAAGGCCAAAGACGATTTCGATTACCAGCTCACCGGCCGTTTTGAAGGCATCGGGGCCCAGTTGCGCGAGAAAGACGGGTTGATTTATATCGAAGACATTATTCCAGGCTCGGCGTCGGCCCGGCAGGGCGAGCTGCAAAAGGGTGATGCCATCTTGCGCGTAGCCCAGGGCGCGGCCGAGCCGGTGAGCATTGAGGGCTGGCGCATCACCAAAGCTGTGACGCTAATCAAAGGGAAAAAAGGCTCGGAGGTGCGCCTGACGGTACGCAAACCCGACGCTACCACCAAGGTTGTACCGATTATCCGCGACGTGGTGATTAACGAAGAAGCTTATGCTCGTTCGGCCGCCATTAGCGACAAAAACCAAAAAATCGGGTACCTGCAGCTTTCAACATTTTACGCCGATTTCAACAACAACGGGGGCCGTAGCTCGGCCGAAGACGTGAAGAAGGAGTTGGCTAAGCTAAGCCAAGAAGGCGTGAAGGGAGTGATTCTGGACCTGCGCTACAACGGCGGCGGCTCGCTAAACGACGCCGTCGACATGGCTGGCTTGTTCATCGATAGCGGACCTGTGGTGCAAGTACGCGACGGCCGCGGCCGTACCCAAGTACTCGAAGACAAGGACCCGCGCGTGCAATACAGCGGTCCACTAGTGATTCTGGTAAACAAGTATAGTGCTTCGGCCTCAGAAATTTTGGCCGCCGCCATGCAGGACTACAAGCGAGCCGTCATCGTTGGTTCGGCTAGCACGTACGGCAAGGGTACCGTGCAGCGCATCGTGGACTTGGACGAAAGCCTACCCAACGAGTTGAACAGCCTCAAACCCTTCGGCTCGTTGAAGTTTACAACTTCAAAGTTTTACCGTGTTAACGGAGGCTCGACGCAGTTTAAGGGCGTGGTGCCGGACATCATTCTGCCCGACATGTATTCGAACTTGGAAGAAGGCGAGAAGGGCTCGGACTACCCGCTGAAGTGGGACGAGATTGCCCCGGCCCGCTACCGTCCCTGGAACACCCCTCCTGCCTACGACAAGCTGCGCGCCGAAAGCAAAGCCCGTGTGGCTACCAGCCAAGGCTTCAATGTGATGAACGAAACGAGTCAGCTGATGCTCTCCCGCAAGAAAGAGTCGGTAGAGTCATTGAACTTGGCAACTTACCGCGCTAGGCAACGCCTAAACAAAGCTGAAGCTGATAAGTACGAAGCCGCGCAGAAAGCCGCTACGGCCTTGGCATTCTCACCCCTGCGCGCCGACGTGCAGGCTGCCAGCGGCGACACAGTGAAGGTGAATCGAGCCCAGCGCTTTACCAAAACTCTTAAGAAAGATATTACCATTGGCGAGGCCGTTTCTGTCATCGAAAGTCAGTTGTAACGACCATTGGCTCTATCGCTAAAAAAGCCCCCGGCGGATCTGCCGGGGGCTTTTTTATCGGATTTTATAACATACTATATTTATTAGTAAATCAACTGATTAAATATTACCCTGTGTTCATGAAACATATTTCTCTATAATTTTGGTTATCAAGCATATTACTATAATAATAGACAGACAATAAAGTTAGTAAATAGGCAACTAAATTGCTGCTTACTGATGTTTAGCTATTATGACGACGTATGAAGAAACTCGCATCATTCCGCTCATCCCGCAGGTTGACCTGGGGGCAGACGAGCCGCAGCAGAAGGCAGTTGACGAAACTTGGCGCAAGTCTATTCCGGCGCAAGTATTTCTGAACTACTTTTTTGCCATTAACTATCACATCCAAGAAAGCGACGACGTACTGGGCGGCTTGCCGCACCTGCCGTTTTTTCGCAACCACGCGGCTGAACTGACCGATGCCGACGCGGGGACCCTAACCAAGCTGCTGCACACGTGCTGGAGCACTGAGTACGCGCTTCGTGCCACGGCCGAGCTGGGCGACGATAATTTCCTGCGTAACGCCTTGCATTGGACGTTTCCGCAGGCCTACCACGCCATCCTTTCGGGCTTGCAGGCCTTTTTGTACACGACAGGCGTGCGTAGCAGCAACAGCCAACTCATCCGCCGCGAGGTGGGGCGGTTGGTGGTGAAGAATGCTTATCCGCGCCCAGTGTCATTTTACGCGGCCGGGGCCTACGGCGACTTTAGCATCCACCGGCTGCCGCTGGCCGGCTACAAGGCCGGGCTGCACATTGCCAGCAAAGAGATCGACGCCCAAGCCCAGATTGGCCAATTTTTGCGCACCACTCGCAAGATGAAGGCCCAGTGGACCCGCGCCCAAGTACAGGCCAACCCCAACACGGCCGTTTGCAGCCAGAAGACCGGCTGGCCCCTCGACAAGTGGACTTCGGCGCACTGGCAGCAGATTACTTGGCGGTTGGGTTACACCACCATTTTCGATTTGCTGGGTCGCCTGCGCATTTCGCAGAGCAGCCGCGAAATCGAGCGCTACGTGGAGGCCGATATTGACTTCAGGCTCTTCCACGCCTCGCTGCTCAACATCGTGAGCTACCTTAACGGCATCCACGAAACTTACGTGGCCAAGGCCGTGGGTCTGGAGCGCTACCGCCAGTTGGTAGCTGAGTTGCCGGCGCACTTGCAGGCCGGTTTCGTGCAGGAACGCTTGCGCACCCGTATCGAGCCGGTGCTGGCCCCCACGCCACCTACGGCCCCGGCCGTGGCCGTGGCCGTGGAGGCCCCCCAATACCGCATGGCCGCGTAGTCCAAACAGTGTATTTATGGGGTTGCCCGAATTTTGCGAATGCAAAGCCGCTTCGATTTCGGAGCGGCTTTTTTCGTACCGTACTTTTACAGCTCACTTTTACTTGCCACGTACTCACTTGCCTTGGCGAGTGGGCCGGTTTCCGGGTTAAATCGTCCACACAATTCGTGGAAGCCGATGAATCCGTGCAAACCCGTGGCTCAGACCCATATGCACCACCTTTCTGAGCAGGAAATCCAGCGCCGCAACAAATTAGAAGAACTGGAAAAGCTTGGCGTTGAAGCCTACCCGTCGGAGCTATTCGATGTAACGTTTTACGCCAAGGAAATCCAAGACAACTACCACCCGGAGTTGAACAACTTCCAGGAAGTTTCGATGGCCGGGCGGCTGATGTCGCAACGAGTGATGGGCAAGGCCTCGTTCGCGGAGTTAATGGACACTTCGGGCCGCATCCAGCTCTACATCAACCGCGACGAAATTTGTCCCGGCGAGGACAAGACGCTCTACAATGTAGTATTCAAGAAGCTGCTCGATTTGGGCGACTTTATTGGCGTGAAAGGCCACGTATTCAAGACGCAGGTGGGCGAAACGTCCATTCACGTTACCGAATTGAAGTTGCTAGCCAAGGCGCTGCGCCCGCTGCCCGTGGTGAAAACCCAGAAAGACGAAGTAACCGGTGAGGTAACCACCTACGACGCCTTCACTGACCCCGAGCAGCGCTACCGCCAGCGCTACGTGGATATGGTGGTGAACCCGAGCGTGCGCGACACTTTTATCAAGCGTACGCAGCTGGTGCAGTCGATGCGTAATTTTCTGAACGACAAAGGCTACCTGGAGGTGGAAACGCCAATTTTGCAGCCGCTCTACGGCGG
>JANPOR010000368.1:0-3485 GCA_031428075.1 Hymenobacter sp.
GGCCGGCATGCCGAACGCAGTGAAGCACCGCTCCCGCAGCAGTGATTACAATTTAGCTGAGCATTAGCGATGCCTCGGCAAGCGGACGCCAGATGAGCACGCCCGTTTTTTAACAAAGATTCCTAATTGACATCGCCTAAAATCCGAAGATGACCGACTACGTTGCCCTTTCGCACCAAGTCGCGGCCCTGTGCCGCGAAACTGCCCAGTTCATCCTGCAAGAAGCCAAAACCTTCGACCCCAACACCATCGAGCACAAGGGTTTGCACGACATGGTGAGCTACGTGGACGAGGAATCGGAGCGCCGACTGGTGGCCGGGCTGCGCGAAATATTGCCCGCCGCCGGGTTTATCACCGAGGAAGGCACCGCAGGGCCCCCAACTGAAAACCAAGAATTTACCTGGATCATCGATCCGCTCGACGGCACCACCAACTTCATCCACTCGCTGCCGGTGTTTTCCGTGAGCGTGGCCCTGCTGCACGGCCCCACGCTGGTGGTGGGCGTGGTGCACGAGGCCAACCGCGACGAAAGCTTCCGGGCCGCCAAGGGCCACGGGGCCTTCTGCAACGAGCGGCCCATCCGCGTGACCGGGGCCCCCACGCTCGGCGATTCGCTCATCGCCACCGGGTTCCCGTTCAGCAAGTTTGCCAAGCTCGACCGCTACCTGCAGATCTTGAGCGGCTTCATGCAGCGCACCCAGGGCCTGCGCCGTCTGGGCTCGGCAGCGGCCGACTTGGCCTACGTGGCTGCCGGCCGCTTCGACGCTTATTTCGAGTTCAACATCAACTCGTACGACGTGGCCGCGGGCCTGCTGCTGGTGACGGAAGCCGGGGGCCGCGTCACGCAATTTTTGGAAGACGGCGACCCGCTGTTTGGCCGCGAGGTGGTGGCCAGCAACGGCCTCCTCCACGACGAGATGCAGGCCGTCATCCGCGAATTCTGGGCCTAACAGTGGTTTAGTTGAAAAGCAAAAGGTTGTTCTGGCTCCCGGAATGTGCACTTAGCGCGGAGACCAGTCCCGCACCCTGCGGCGCTGGTGCGAAAACTGCGCTGGCTTGGTACAAAAGGCCTACAGGCGCACTGGCTCATAAGCGCATTATTTTTGCGACCCTACGTTTATCCCCATGTTCTTTAGCCGTCGCCCCTCCCTTGCCCCTGTTCCTTCGGTCGTGCTGGCAATTGTGAGCGTGCAGGCCGGAGCGGCCATTGCAAAAGGCTTGTTCCCAGTATTCGGCGCGGCGGGCACCGTGGGTTTGCGCATTGGTATTTCGCTGCTATTGTTGCTCATTATTGTGCGGCCACCCGTGCGCCAGATGCGAAGAGCGCAGTGGCGGGCCGTAGTGCCATATGGCGTGGCCTTGGGCACCATGAACTTGTTGTTCTACTGTGCTTTGGCTCGCATTCCGTTGGGGCTGGCCGTAACCCTAGAATTCGTGGGGCCGCTGGCCGTGGCCCTGGCTGGGTCGCGCCGTTTGCTCGATGCGGGATGGGCGCTGGTAGCCGGAGCGGGCATCGTGCTTCTTACCCCCTGGACCGGCGGGAGCCTCGACAGTTTAGGGGTTCTCTTCGCACTACTCGCTGGCGGTGCCTGGGCGGTGTATATTGTGCTGGGCAGCCGGGTTGCCGCCGTGCTACCCGGTGCCCAGGGCGTGACGGTTGGAATGGTGTTTGCCGCGCTGGTTGTGCTGCCGTTTAGCGCGACGGCCAATGGGTGGAGTACCCTCACACCAAGCTTGCTGGCTACTGGCGCAATGTTGGCGGTATTGTCCAGCGCTCTGCCATTTACATTGGAAATGAACGCATTGAAGCAGATGCCGAGCCGCACCTTCAGCATCCTGATGAGCTTGGAGCCCGCGGCGGCTGCTGTCTGTGGACTGTTGTTTTTGCACGAGCGCCTATCATTTGGCCAATGGTTGGCCGTGGGTCTGATAATGGCGGCCAGCGTGGGAGCCACGCTCACAACCCCCCGGGTACACATGGCTGCAATAAGCGAATGACGGCGCGGGCCTTCAACTTTTCGTGCCATTATTGGCCTCAGCTGAGATTTTGGTGCCGCGCCGCCTAATTCTGCAACTAAGGGCTGGCTCTTTTTGCGGTGATGATTCTAGCAAACTTTTGCCCGGTCCCCGGCGTTCTAAATCTGCTATGCTAATTCAAGCCATTCTCACCGCCGTTCTGCTACTGGGGGCCCTGTTTTTCTTGGGCCGCCGGGCTTGGCGGGCATTTTTTTCGAAAGAAGCGGCGGGCTGCGCCAAGGGCTGCGGGGCCTGCGGTGGCATCGATGTGGACCGCCTACAGCGTACCATTGAGGCCCGCACCGGGCGTTAAAGCCGGGCGGCGCGCACGGCTGGAAATCGGCCGGGTAACCTGCGGCGGCCCAGGGGCCGTATAGCTGGCAGGCTGCTGCCCCACGGCGGGGCCTTTCTTTCACAACCACACGCCTTACGCCATGCAAGACAAAGAAGAAGAACGCTCGCTCGTCAACGTTGAGAACATGCTGACCAAAGACGGCTTCACCCAAGATTTTACGGTGTCCGACGGCCGCTTGCACACCATGGACCCGGCCACGAGCAAAAGCTACACCCCCGATGAAGTGACCATCGTGGATTTCTACCGCTTCGAAGGCGAAAGCAACCCTGACGACACATCTATCCTCTACGCCATCCAAGCCAGCGACGGTGTGAAAGGCACTATCGCCTCGGCCTACGGCGTGTACGCCGACACTGACACCGATGATTTTCTTAAAAAAGTAGAAGACCTGGGCAAAAACCTGATGAAGGGCTACAAGTAAATCGGGGCGCCGGCTCTCTACTTCTTTGTAATTGTGAACTCAACCCGGCGGTTGAGGGCCCGGGTTTCTTCCTGGTCGTTGCTGGCCACGGGCTGGGCCCCGCCGTAGCCTTCGGTGGTGATGCGGGAGGGAGTGATACCCTTGCTAATGAGATATTTTCGCACCTCGTTTACGCGGTCGAGGCTCAGCTTGAGGTTGAGGGCGGGGTCGCCCTGGTTATCGGTGTGGCCGCCGAGCTTGATTTCTACCAACGGGTACTCGCGCATGATGCGGATGAGGCGCATCAGCTCGGGGTAGGAGTTGGGGCGCAGAGCATACTTGCTCTGCTGAAAGAAAATGTTGTTGAGCTTCACCTTCTGGCCCACCTCGAAGGGCACGAGCACTAAGTCCTGGGTCTGCTCGGAGTACTTATCGCGGGCTGTCACGTCGAGGCTGGCGTTTTCGGCGAGGTATTTGGCTGCCTCGGCGCGGTAGCCGTACTGCACGCCGCTGGGCAGCACGATGGTGTAGGAGCCGTCGGTAGGATCGGTTTCGGTGGTGCCGATTTCTTCGCCAGTCAGCAGGTTTTCGTAGTGAATGATGGCCTTGATGGGCTTTTTGGTGGCGGCGTCGAGCACCCGGCCCGTCACGAGCGTCACGACTTCGGGCTTGAAGGCCGGGGCCAGCGCAATGCGGAAAATGTCCTTCGACTTG
>JANPOR010000369.1:0-11414 GCA_031428075.1 Hymenobacter sp.
CAAAAAGAGCCGCTCCTGAAGGAGCGGCTCTTTTTGCGTGGGCTGCAACGGGAAAGCACCCGGCATTTCCTAATAAAGTTCAACCATATTTGCTGGCAGACTTGGGGCCCTCCCACCCCTGTCTCACACACGGCCACAAAAAATTTGTGGCCATTGTCCTGCCAGCCATGACGGAAGAAAGCAGCGCTCAACTTTGGGAAGCTTTCCGTCTGGGCGATGCGCAGGCCTTGGCTACGCTCTTCGAGGCGCATTATTACGCCTTGTTTAGCTACGGCCTGAAACTCACCGGCGATAAAGAGTTGGTCAAGGACTGCATTCAAAACTTATTTCAAAAACTGTGGCGGCGGCGCGAGGGCGTCCGCGCAACTCAGGTCGTCAAGGCTTATCTTTTTAAGGCCCTGCGGCGCCACCTCGGCGACGAAACCAAGCTGCTGCGGCAGCACCGGCACCTGCTGCCCGCCTACACCGATTCGTTCGAAGTCACCTATTCGCACGAAGAATTCCTCATCGCCGAGCAAAGCGACGCCGAGCAAAGCACCCGGCTGCTGGCCGCACTCAACCAGCTATCCAAGCGCCAGCGCGAGGCCCTGTACCTGAAATTTTTCGACGGGTTTTCTTATGAGCGCATTGCCGAAGTGATGTCGCTGAATACCCAGTCCGTTCGCAACTTGATTTTCAACGCCTTAAAATCCTTGAGAAAGGCGATACTGGTGTCGTTGGCGTTGGTGTTGCTGCTGTGCAGCTGACCAGAATTGTGCGATTCGCACCTGGTTGTAAATATCGGTTTCTCAGGTTACGAGAAAGATTCGGGTTGGAATGAGTACAAACGGGCACTAACGCCGTCGTGTAGGTAAAAGGTCAGTACCACCACAAAACGAGGGCGGCGCGGCAGGGGCCCGGTGCCGCCCTGCTATTCGGCCAGCCATTCAATTATGAACTACACCGGTTATTCTACTGAAGACTTTCTAGCTAACGAGTCCTTCCAATCGTTCGTACTTGCTAGCGACCCGGGGGCGGCGCAGTTCTGGCAGAGCTGGGTCCTCCAGCACCCTGCTAAGGCAGCGGAGTTCGATGAAGCCGTGGCGGTATTGCAGATGCTCGTCAGCCGCCAGCACAAGCCGGTGTCCGAGTCCTTGAGACACGAAGAGCTAGCCAAGCTGTGGAGAAGCATGCGGCCGCCAATGGCACCGCGCGCCCAGCCGGCCCTGCGCTCCGGGGGGGAGCGGGCGCGGCGCTGGGCAGCAGCGCTGGCGACGAGCGTGGTGTTATTGCTGGTGGGGTGGGGCCTGTGGTGGCGGTCTGCCCCGGCGCCGGCCTGGGCGCTCTACGCCACGCACCCCGGCGAGCACCGGGAAGTGGTGCTGCCCGACAGCTCCCGCGTAGTGCTGAATGCCAATTCTGCGCTCCGGTTGGCCCCGACCTGGCAACCGGGGCAGGCGCGGGAAGTGTGGCTCAGGGGCGAAGCTTATTTTGATGTGCGGCACACAGCCCCGGCCCGTGTGCGGGCCGTAGCAACCGCCCCGCCAAACGTCAAGTTCGTGGTGCATGCCGGGGCCCTGGATGTGGCGGTGTTGGGCACCCGGTTCAATGTATTCAGCCGGGTAGGCAAAATCCGGGTGGTGCTCAACGCCGGGCAGATTCAACTTAGCCGCCGGTCGGCAACTTTCGAACCAGTGTTGCTGAAACCCGGCGAACTGGTGGAATATAACGAGGCCACCCCGCGGGCCCCGCTGGTCAAGCGCATTGTCAAGCCCGATTTCTACTCGGCGTGGACGGAAGGGCAGCTGAATTTTAAGGACACGCCGGTTGCTGAAATCGTCGCTTTGCTCGAAGACACCTACGGGCTTCGAATCACGCTGGGCCACCCGGCCCTGGCGCGGCAAAAGCTGACGGGCTCAGTGCCCAGCTACGACCTGGACGTACTTCTGAATGCCATAGGCAAATCCCTCGACGTGAAAATCCGCCGGGAGGGCAACTACGTCTGGCTCGACTAGCATTTTTTCTGCTCCGCTTTCCTTACCCTTAAGCTCCCGGCTATGGCTCTTTATACCAACCCGCTGAAGCTGCTTCCTTTTTTATTCGTCGGAAGCCTGCCCGCCGCCACCCACGCGCAAAGCGTGGCTACGGCCTTGCCCCCGCCGGCGCATTCGCCGGGATCTTTCGGTGCCCGCGCGGCCCGGGGCGTTTCGCTGGAGAGCATTCTGCAGGAATTTAAAACGGCGCACCACGTTTTTTTCCTCTATCGGAGCGATTTAATCAAAAGTAAGTTCGTCGACACCGGCGCGCTGACCTTCCGAACATGGGAAGAAAAACTTAACTATGCCGTGACGGTAAGCGGCTTGCGCGTGGAGAAAACCGACCGCAACGTGTACGTCATCTCGGCCACCAGAATTTCCAGCACTTCGCTGCAATCGATTGCAATTGGAGCAGTTCCGGCCTTGGTGAGCCGGGCAACGGCGCCGGCAGCCACCCCCGTTCCTGTGCGAGTGCAGGGCCAAGTGATCGGGCCCGACAATGCCCCTGTTCCCGGCGTAACGGTGGTGGTGAAAGGCACCGCCGCTGGCACGACCACCGACGCAGGGGGCAACTTTGCCCTCGGCCTGCCCGATGCCAACGCGACGCTGGTTATTTCGGCCGTGGGGTTCGTGACGCAGGAAATCGAACTACAAGGGCGCACGCAGATCAGCGTGGTGCTACGCACTGATGTTAAGGCCCTGGATGAGGTGGTGGTTCTAGGCTACACCAGCCAGAAAAAGTCGGACCTGACCGGCGCGGTGGCCCAGATCAACCAGAAAGATATTGCGAGTATTCCGGTGGGCGGGGTGGCCCAGATAATGCAGGGCAAAGCGGCCGGGGTGGCCATTACCCAGGCCACCGGGGCCCCCGGCGAAAACATTGCCGTGCGCATCCGCGGGGTGGGCACCATCAATGACAACGACCCGCTGTATATCATCGACGGGGTGCCAACCAAGGACGGAATCAATCAGATTTCGCCCAACGACATCGAGAGCATCAACGTGCTCAAGGACGCTTCGTCGGCGGCCATCTACGGGGCACGGGCGTCGAACGGAGTGGTGATTGTGACCACGAAACGCGGCAAGTCGGGCAAACCCCGGTTGAGCCTGAGCGCCTACACAGGCGTGCAAACGGCAGCCAACCTCATCAAGATGGCCAATACCAGCCAGTACGTGGCGGCTTACAACATCGCCGCGCAAAACGACGGCCGCGACCAGATTCCGGGAGCCTTGGCCGCAACGCTGCCCGACGTGAACTGGCTGAAGGAAGTGCTCAAGCCCGCCCAGCAGCACAATGTGCAGCTCGACGTGAGCGGCGGCGGCGACAACTCGCAGTACATCGTGTCGGGCAGCTACTTAAAGCAGGACGGCCTGATTCAAAACTCGTCGTACGACCGGTACAACCTGCGCACGGCGGTGAATAGCACCCTGTCGAAATACGTAAAAGTCGGCACCAACGCCAACCTGTCGTACGCCAAAACCCGGCAAGTGGGCACCTCGGGCGACGGCTTCGGCGACGGCAACCCGGGGGCCAGCATTGTGCGCTACGCGCTGTTCCGCACGCCGGCAACCCCGGTTTACAACGACCAAGGCCAGTTTGTGGACCTGCCGATGGCGAACGGAAAAATTGCTTCGTCCTTTTTCGGCGACGGCATCAACCCCGTGGCCCTGGCCGATGCGGCCGACCGCAACTTCAACGCCTACTCGCTGCTGGGCAACGCTTACGTGGAAGTCAGCCCCGTCAAGCGGCTGCGCATCCGGTCGGATTTCGGTACCACCTTCCGCATCACCGACTACAAGCAATTTTTTAAGACGTTTGGCATCGACCGTTCTTTCAACTCGCCGCCACAGCTGGCGCAGTCCAACGCCAACGAGTTCAACTACAACTGGACGAACACCGCCAACTACACCCTGCCGCTGGGCAAAAGCACGTTCGACATCCTACTCGGCACGGAGGCCATTAAAAACAACGCGCGGGCCTTTTCCGCATCGCGCCGGGGCTACGTCGACCAGTCGCCCGCGTTCCAATACCTCGACAGCGGCACCGGCATTCAGCAGAACGGCGGTGGCGAAGCGCATTCGGCGCTGCTGTCCGGCTTTGGCAGGCTGGCATATGATTACGGCGGCAAGTACTTGGCCACCGTCAACTTCCGGCGCGACGGCTCGTCGCAATTTTTGCCTGGCCAGCGGGCCCAGGATTTCTTTTCGGGCTCGGTGGGCTGGAACCTCGCGCAAGAGGAATTCCTGCGCAATGTCTCCAGCCTTTCGCTGCTGAAATTACGGGCCAGCGTGGGGCAGCTTGGCAACTCCGCGATTGGCAACTACCCCTACGCTTCGCTGGTAGGCGGCGGCTTTTACTACCCATTCGGCGGGGTTTCGACGCAGGGCCTGAGCATCGTGACCAAAGGCAACCCCAACCTCCGCTGGGAAACCAGCACGCAAACCAACGTGGGCCTCGACGTGGGCGTACTGAAAAATACCTTGCTGCTGACGGTGGACTACTTTATCAAGAATACGTCGGACGTGCTGCTGTTTCTGCCCCAGCCTAGCAGCGCCGGCAATGGCGGCAACCCCGCTGTGAACGCCGGCAAGATCCGCAATAAGGGCCTGGAAGTAGAGCTGACCTACCGCAACACGGTGGGCAAAGACTGGAGCTACAGTGTAAACGGCAACCTGGCCACGCTACATAACGAGGTGGTTTCGCTGGGCAGTGCCTCGCCCATCGTCGGGGGCCGCATCGACAACAATTACTACGCGACGTTGACCGACATAGGCCACCCCATCGGTGCTTTTTACCTGCTGCAAAAGGAAGGCATTTTCCAGAACGCACAGGAAGTTTTTACCCACGCCTACCAGGGTCCCGGAGTGAAGCCAGGCGACGTTATGTTCAAGGACATCAGCGGGCCCGATGGAGTACCGGACGGCATCATCGACGGCTACGACCGCACGTTCGTGGGCAGTCCGATTCCGACCCTCACCTACGGCCTGACGGGGGCCCTGCGCTACAAAAACATCGACCTGAGCGTGTTTTTCCAGGGCATTTACGGCAACAAAATTTATAACCAGGTGAACGCCGACATCGAAGGCTTCTACCGCGCCTTCAACCTCACCGAGCGGGCGGCCACCAACTACTGGACCGCTGAGGGCAGCACCAACGAGTTTCCGCGCCTGTCGTGGACCGGGGCTTCTAATAACAAGATGCCGTCCGATCGTTTCCTGGAAAGCGGCTCGTACCTCCGGCTAAAAAACCTGCAAGTGGGCTACACGTTCGGCGAGAAAATTCTGGCGCCGGTGCGCGTGTCGTCGGTGCGCCTCTACGCCAGCGTCCAGAACTTGCTGACGTTCACCAAATACACCGGCCTCGACCCCGAGCAGGGCACCAACAGCAACTCGCTCGGTGATGGGGTACGGGCCACTGGCATCGACTTCGGGACTTATCCGTCGGCCCGCACCTTCACGGTGGGCATCAACGCGGGCTTCTAACCACTTCCGTCATGAAATTCCAACCCTTTGCTATCGGCTTATTGGCGGTCCTGGTTTTTGCCACGGCCGGGTGCAAAAAATTTCTGGACCAGCCCGTGCTGGGGCAGTACGAGGCCGGCCAGTTCTTCACGTCGGACACCAACGCTATTTTGGCCGTTAACGCCGCGTACGTGCCGCTCTCGTTCCGCGACGCCGCCTCCAACACCATTTGGGTACTGGGCGACGTGGCCTCCGACGACGCCGTGAAGGGCAGCAATCCCGGCGACCAGGCCGATTTTGAGAACATCGACAACTTCAATATTGCGCCCACCAACGCGGCCGTGGAAGCCCAGTGGAAGCGCGACTACGACGGGGTGTTCAAGTGCAACGTGGTGCTCGACGGCCTGCCCGAATCCAACGCCAGCGTCAGCGCTGCGGTACGGGCGCAGGCGGTGGGGCAGGCCCAATTCCTGCGGGCCTACTATTATTTCCAGCTAACGTCGCTATATGGCGACATTCCGCTGCGCCTGAAGGTGGAAACGCCTGAGGAGTTGCAGAGCCCGGCCCTGCCCCAGGCCCAGATTTACGCCCAAATTGAGGCCGACTGCCAAGCCGCGGCCGCCGCGCTGCCCGACGCTTGGCCTGCCTCCGACGCGGGCCGCGCTACCAAGGGCGCCGCCATGGCCCTGCTGGCCCGCACGTATTTGTTTGAGAAGAAGTGGGCCCTGGCAGCCCAGACCGCGCAGGCGGTGGAAGCCTTGGGCTACAAGCTGCTGCCGGTATTCGCGGATAATTTCCGGGCCGCCACCAAGAACAACACCGAAGCCATTTTCTCGGTGCAGCACACCAGCGGCCTCAGCCCCAACCAGGGCAACAACCTCAACCAATGGTTTGCCCCGCGCCCGCAGAATGGCTACGGATTTTTCTACCCAACGAAAAGCTTGGTGGCCAACTTTGAGCAAACGGCAAACAGCGTGGTTGATCCGCGCCTCGACTATACGGTGGGCCGGTTTGGCCGGTCCTTTTTCGGCGTGCCCTTCGACACGACCTGGACCACCACCGGCTACGTGTCGAAGAAGCATTTGCAGCCGCTGTCGGAAATCCCCAGCACCATCAAAGGCGACGGCAACCTGAACTACGAAGCCATCCGCTACGCCGAAGTGCTGCTGATTGATGCCGAAGCCTCCAACGAAGCCGGCAACAGCGCCGCGGCACTGGGGGCCCTCAACCAAGTGCGCAAGCGGGCCCGCGAAAGCTATTTGTATGATACTGCGCTCCCGGGCACGGGCACGGTGCCGGCGGGGCTGCTGCCCGACGTCACCGCCACCGACCAGAGCCAGCTGCGCGACATTCTCCGCCACGAGCGGCGGTCCGAGCTGGCGCTCGAGTTTCAGCGCTTTTTTGACGTCATCCGCTACGGGCAGGCCTATGCCACCCAGGCCCTGAGCGACCGACCTAACTTCAATTATGCCAAAAATATATTTTTCCCCATCCCGCAAAGCGAGCGGGACACCAACAAAAAGCTGGGTAAGTAGCTGCTTATCACCTGTTTTTCTTAATCTCACCTTTTTTACTTCCCCACCATGAAAAAGCAACACCTTTACCTCCTCGTTCTGTCCTGGCTGCTGTTCGGGGCCCTGGCAGTGGTTTCCTCCTGCTCGAAATCGAACGACTCGCCCGCCCCCCAAGTCATGGCCGATAAAACCAAGCTGACGGCCCTGATTGACTCGGTGACCACGGTCAGCAATGCCGCCATGGAAGGCACCAAGCCCGGCACCTACGCCGCCGGCTCAAAAGCCACCCTGAAAACTGCGCTGGACTTGGCCACGGTCACGAAAAACGATGCCGCGGCCACGCAGGCGGCTGTCAACACGGCCGTGAGCAACTTGCGCCGCGCCGCGATGGCCTTCAATAACAGCCTCATTCAGGAAGTTTCAGCGGCCAATCTGGTGGCGCAGTGGAAATTTAACGGCAACGCCAACGACGCCACCGCCAACCACAACGACGGCACCCTGAAGACGGGCCCCAACGGCCCGGCCGCCACGCCCGGCGACGGCGGTAAGCTGCCCACGCTGGTCGCCGACCGGTTCGGCAACGCCAACCAGGCGTATGAATTCAGCGACGGTGGCTACATCGAAGTACCGTACAAGGCAGCGCTGAACCCGCAGGCCATCACCATCAGCGCATGGTGCAAGCGCACCGACTCCCACGCCGACAATTACTTGGTGTCGCTAAACCGCTGGACCGGCTACAAATTTCAGCTGCAAGACTTTGGTAAGCCATTCCTCACGGTTACCACCACGGCCAGCACATCCGATAAAGACGACGACTCGGGCATCGTAGCTCTGAACACATGGACGCACGTCGCCGCTTCCTACGTCGACGGCACCATGAAATTTTACATTAATGGGGTCATGACCAAAACCTACACCGATGTAAAAGGGGCCATCAAGGCCATTCCGGAGCCTGTTAGCCTAGCCATTGGCCAGCAATTGCCAAAAGATGTGTACAACAAGGCACCCACCGGAGGCCAGGCGGCCGACTACTTCAAGTACTACGGCCCCGCTTTCTTCGTGGGCCAGATGGACGATATCCGCATCTACAACCGGGCCCTCACCGACGCGGAGGTGACTTCCATCTATACCATCGAAAGCACGCAATAGTACGAGCGGCTTTCGACTGTTGACGCGTGGTTATCTCCCACCGTTCCGGACCTGGAACGGTGGGAGATAAGTTTTATACCCGACCGCTTTACCCAAAAATCGAATGACTATGCTCAACAGAAACGCCGGCCTGCTGGCCGCAACTGCCCTGGCGCTGGTGCTTGCGGGCTGCAATAGCACCGACCGCGCCAGCTCGGCCGCCAATCCGCCCGCCGCCAATAGCTGGACGCTGCTGGACTTTGCCAAGGTGGACAGCATCAATCCCATTCTGGGCCCTAGCACGGTGGGCCGCTTCCAGGACCCGATTATGAAGCAGCCGGTGCTGTGGGAAGAAAAGGACGTGTTCAACCCCGCCGTGGTGGTGAAGGACGGCAAGATTTACATGCTGTACCGGGCCGAAAACAAAGTGGGCGCGTTCGGCAAAGCCTCGCGCATTGGCTTGGCTTCCAGCACCGACGGCATCCATTTCAGCCGCCTGCCCGAGCCGGTACTCTACCCCGATAACGACGCCCAGAAGAAGTACGAATGGCCCGGCGGCACCGAGGATCCCCGCGTGGTGGAAAGCGACGACCACACGTACTACATGACCTACACCGCCTACGACGGCAAGCTGGCCCGCCTGCACGTGGCCTCCTCGCCCGACCTGCGGCACTGGACCAAGTACGGCAACGCCTTCGCCCAGGCCGCCGGCGGCAAGTACTTGGACAAATGGAGCAAGTCGGGCTCCATCGTGTCGCGCTACGAAGCCGATGGCCGCATCGTGGCCACCAAAATCAACGGCAAGTACTGGATGTACTGGGGCGACGCCCAAATCTGGCTAGCCACCTCGGACGACCTCATCCACTGGACGCCCATCGAGATGGCCCCCGGCGAAAAGCCGCCAGTGCCGCTACGCGCCCAGGCCCTTACCATGCCCGACCTGAAAATTATCCTGCCCACCCGCACCGGCAAGTTCGACAGCGATTTGGTCGAGTCGGGCCCCCCGGCCATGATCACCGACCAGGGCATACGCCTGATTTATGACAGCCGCAACGAGCCGTCGTTCGGCGACAAGTCGCTGCCCGTGGGCACCTATTCTGCGGCCCAGGCCTTATTCGACGGCCACGACCCCACCAAGCTGCTGGCCCGCACCGACACTTACTTCATGCGCCCCGATCGGCCCTACGAAACCACGGGCCAGGTCAACCAGGTGGTATTTCTGGAAGGGCTAGCCCGGTTCAATTCCAAGTGGTTTCTATACTACGGCACGGCCGATTCCAAAATTGCCGTCGCCACCCGACCGGCTAACTAACCGACGCCTGCTGCCTGTTCTTGCTACCTCATTTCTCTGCTTATGCCACCCGCCACCGCAACTGTTAGCGCCCCACAACCAGCCGCGTTCACCGAAAATCGCTGCTTGGTCACGCTGGCTTTCGTCATCTTGCTGTTCATACTCTGGGGCGTGGCCATCACAATGGGCGACGTGCTGAACCGACATTTCCAGCACGTGCTGCACGTTTCGAGGGCGCAGTCGGACCCGGTGCAGTTTTTTATCTTTAGGGCCTATGCCGTGGTAAACATCCCAGGGGGCCTGTTCATGAAGCAGTTCGGGTACAAGAACGGCGTGCTGCTGAGTTTGATGTTGTACGCGGCGGGCGCGTTCCTGTTCGTGCCGCCGGCCAATGCCGGCTCGTTCAGTTTTTTTCCCAGGGGGCCTCTTCGTGCTGGCCTGCGGGCTGGCCACGCCCTAAGCCGTGGCGCACCCCTTCGTGGCCAGCCTCAGTAACCCGCGCAGCAGCGACCAGCACATCAACTTCACATAGTCGTTCAACGGTTTGGGCGCAATGCTAGGCCCCCCTGATCAGCGGCTACTTCATCCTGCGCTAGCCGGCCAAGCCACGGGGCCCCTCTTTTGGCCGCCGATAAAAAAGCCCTTGCCCGCATCGGCAAGAGCTTTTTTCGCAAAAGGGATCAAACATACTATCCCCGAAAACGTTTCCGCCGCGTACCTACTGCCCATGCGCTACGTTTCCCTCGACCTCGAAACCAGCGGCTCCAACCCGCTACGGCACCAGGTACTGGAGCTGGCCGCCGTGGTGGAAGATACCAAGCGCCCGCGCCCGCTGGCCGAGCTGCCCGCCTTCCGCCGCCTGCTCATACACGCCGAAATCGTGGGCACGCCGGGGGCCTTGGTACTGAACGCCCGCCTACTGGCCGAGCTGGCTGCCCCCCCCCTGCCCCCCCCCACCGAGCGCTGCACGCCGGCCGAAGTGCTACCGCAACTGCGCGAGTTTCTGGTGACCCAGGGCTTCCGGCCCGATGACAAGGACTTAGTGCGCTTCGTGCTGGCAGGCAAGAATGTGGCGGTGTTCGACCTGCTGTTTCTGCAGCAGCTGCCCGGCTGGGGCACCATCATCAAGTCGGAGCCGGCCGTTATCGACCCGGCCCTGCTCTACCTCAACTGGCGCAAAGACAGCCGCCTGCCCAGCATGGCCATCGCCAAAACCCGCGCCCAGTTTCCCGACCCCACCGTGGCCCACGAAGCCCTGGCCGACGCCCTCGACGTGGTGCAGCTGCTGCGCCCGTTTTATAAGTTTTCGGTTTATAAAAGGGCGCGGGGCGAGGAATAGCGGCAGCCGGGACCCCGCTGGGCGTTGAGGCGTTACGCTTTGTAAATCATGCCCCATTTTTTGGCAATTGCCCTCCTTTCCTCCATACTTTTTTGGACGAAGGGTTGTCCAACCGGTGTGCCAACTTCTCTAAAAAACCCTTCGAAACCCGCAGGGCTAAAGGCAAAGCGCATTTCTATGTTTTCAGTGCCCGTATTTTGCAAGCCGTGCCAAACTCCCTTTGGAATAAAAATCGCAGCTCCTTCGCTAATGGGGTATTGCTTTTCGCCTAGGGTGTACAGCCCAGAGCCTTTGTGCAAAAAAACCAATTCGTCTTCGTTCGAGTGCTTGTGAACGGGCAAGGCGTCGCCAGGCATAAATGACTCCGAAAGAAAACACATGGATTGTGCGCCTTGCGATTTTGCCATTTTGATTTTCACCACGGCCGTTCCCGTTCGCATCCGTACCGCTTCGCCTTCTTGGTCGTTGATTATCAGACCTTCAAAAGCCAATTCATCACCAGCAAATGCGGACACGGGAAGCGCCAGTGCAGCAAGAAAACCTAGGCTTCCTTGCTCAAGAAAGTGCCTGCGAGAATTCATAGTAAATTTTTTCTTGGTTTATATTGTAAATATATAAAATATACGGTACAGTATTTATTAACCCAATTTTTATCATCTACATTT
>JANPOR010000370.1:0-5058 GCA_031428075.1 Hymenobacter sp.
GATCGGGGCCTTTTTCAGCTCGGTACTGGCTAATGCACTGAATAAATACTACCTTTGCACTCCTAAATTTTCCAACCCAGACGCACGAGTTGCGTCGCTCAACCCCCCCCCGTGGTTTATGGCAGTTAAAATTCGCCTCGCCCGCCGTGGCCGCAAAAAGGCCGCGACTTACGACATCGTAGTAGCCGACTCCCGCTCGCCTCGCGACGGCCGTTTCATTGAGAAACTCGGTACCTACAACCCCAACACCAACCCCGCCACCATCAACTACGACGCCGACCGTGCGTTCTATTGGATGATGACCGGGGCCCAGCCCACCGACACCGTGCGGGCCATGCTCTCGTACCGCGGCGTGCTTTACCGCCGCCACCTGCAGCTCGGCGTCGACAAAGGCGCCATCACGCAGGATGTTGCCGATCAGCGCTTCACCGTTTGGAAGACTGACAAAGACGCCCGCATCGAAGGCAAGCGCACCGGCTTGGCCGACGCTCAAACCGACGTCCGCAAAGCGGCCCTGGCCGCCGAAACCAAAGTAAAAGAGGCCCGCAGTGAAACGCAGCGCCAGAAAGCTTCCGCTCTGCTGGCCGCCAACGCGCCCGCTCCGGTAGCCACCGAGACGACCGAAACCGCCGAAGTCTCGGCCGAAGACGCCGCTTAGTTCCGGCCCTTTAGCGGCTGAAAAGTCCGGCAGTTGTTGTCCGCCCGGGCAGCGGCTGCCGGATTCTTTTTTATTTCCACCCCTGCGTTTTATGCTCCTCGACGAAACCTACCAGCTTGGCTATGTGCTCAAAACCCACGGGCTGCGCGGCCACGTAGCGGCTCACTTCGACGTGGACGACGCCACGGCCTACCAAAAGCTTAAAACGGTGTATTTGGCCCTGCCCGGGACCCCCACCCAACTGGTGGCCTACGCCATCGAAAAAGTGCAGCCCCAGGCCGGAGCCCGCGTGCTGCTGAAGCTGCGCGGCATCGACCGCATCGAGGACGCCGAACTCCTGCGCGGCGCTCAACTCTACCTGCCCCTCACCGAGCTGCCGGCCCTGGCCGACGACCAGTTCTACTTCCACGACGTCATCGGCTTCACTGTAGTCGATGAGCATCTGGGGGCTCTGGGCACCGTCGAGAACTTCTATGAATTGCCCCAACAAGACATGCTGGCCATGCGCTACCAGGGCCAGGAAGTGTTGATTCCGGTGGTAGACGAGCTGGTGAGTCACGCCGACATGCAGACCCAAACAGTGTTCGTGAACCTACCCGACGGCCTGCTCGACATCTACCTCAAGCCCACAGAGCACGAACGGGAGCGCCCCGATGAGATCGAATCGTAAAACAGGCGGATAGTTACCGGCCGTCCGTTCCCTGAAAAACCCTTATCATCGGCCAACAGCCCACCTAGATGCGCATCGACATCCTGACCTGCCAGCCCGAATTGTTGGCCAGTCCCTTCGCCCATTCCATCGTGAAGCGGGCCCAGGACAAGGGCTTGGCCGAAATTCAGGTCCATGACCTGCGGCGGCACGCCATCAACAGGCACGGCCAGATTGACGACTACGTGTTCGGCGGCGGGGCGGGCATGGTGCTGCGCGTCGAGCCCATCGCGGCTTGGATGGACGAGTTGCAGGCCCAGCGTCCCTACGACGCCGTGGTTTACCTCACCCCCGACGGCGAAACCCTGCGCCAGCCGCTGGCCAACCGGCTCTCCCTCCTCACCAACATCATACTGCTCTGCGGCCATTATAAGGGCATTGACGAGCGCCTGCGTGCGGCTTACATCACCCACGAAATCAGCGTGGGCGACTACGTGCTGAGCGGCGGCGAGTTGGGGGCCGCCGTGTTGGTCGATGCCGTAGTGCGGCTGCTACCGGGTGTACTGGGCAACGAGGAGTCGGCTCTGTCTGACTCGTTTCAGGACGATTTACTGGCCCCGCCCGTGTACACGCGGCCCGCCGAATGGCGCGGACAAACCGTGCCCGAAATCTTACTGTCGGGCAACACACCTCTCATTGAGGAGTGGCGCCACGCTCAGGCCCTGGCGCGTACCCGAACCCGCCGACCTGATCTGCTGAGCGGCATCGAGGACAAATAGTACCGGGGCCCTTGTTTTCTGGGCTTTGGCCCCACTATCTATCGGCCTCATCTGCTATACATTTGCTATCCTGGGTTCAGTTTCTTATCTTTGCGCTCCGTTTCGTAAAATCAATCCGGGCGGCGGCGCCGTCCCTTCGCAACTTCTTTCGCCATGAGCGTACTACTCGACTTTATCAATGCCGAAGCGCAGGAGCGCCGCGCCAGCTTCCCCCTCTTCGCTGCCGGCGACACCGTGAACGTTCACGTGAAGATTCGCGAGGGCAACAAAGAGCGTATTCAGCAGTTTCAAGGCGTGGTGCTGCAGCGCCGCAACCCTAGCTCGAACGGCGAGACCTTCACCGTACGCAAGATTTCCAACCAAATTGGCACCGAGCGGATTTTTCCTCTACTCTCGCCCAACATCGACAAAATTGAGGTGATTCGCCGTGGTAAGGTGCGCCGCGCCCGCCTCTTCTACCTACGCGGCCTTTCGGGCAAGCAAGCCCGCATCAAAGAGCGCCGCTTGAACGCCCCTAAACCAGCGGCCGCAGCGTAAATCAGATTTCAAAAAGCCTCTTTCCCCGGCGTGGAAAGGGGCCTTTTTGATAGCCATCAAATTAAAGAAGCCGGCCCCAGGTAGGGGGCCGGCTTCTTTGGTTAGGCTCAATTTAAACGTGCGGGACGGGGGCCCTAGTTGTGCGAAGACAAGTCCTGGGGCAAACTACCATCGGGCACGGCTGCACCGCCTTGTAGCTGCTGGGCCACGGCCGTGAGCACTTCGCCCAACTTAGCCACGCGCGGAGCAGTATTGCCTTCAGCAAAACTGGCCGCCTGCGTGGTCTGAGTCCCTAACCGCGCAAGGAGCGGGGCAATAACGGCCACGTCGATGCTCCCCCCTCCAAAGTGCGCTTTCAGAGCCTGCAGATCGACAACCAGTTGGTGGAAGGCCGGATTGTTGGCGGCTTTCATGTCTTCTATCCACCGCTGCAACTGGTTGTCGAGGCCAGCACGGTCGGCTTCTTGCGTGAGGTCGCCGGTGAGTAAGTGAATGGCGCTGTCTAAATGCACTTGGTGCTGAACTTCGGTCTTTTCCATGAGAGAGAATCGTATATAAATCGTTCCTGAGCGAACGCAGGAGTTGGCCCCAAGGTTGGCATCAATGCAAAAAAGCCCCGCCGGGAGTACCGGTGGGGCTTTTTTATAGCGCCTGGGAACAACGGCAGCGGCTATTTATTCAATCTTGTTCATGCGGTCCTTCACCGATTCCAGCGACACGCGCATGTTCACAATGTCGCCGCGGGCCCCCTCCTGCTCCTTCAGGTTGGCGTCGATAAGGTTATTGTATTGTAGCAGCTCGGCCGCATTCTGAGCCAGCTGCTGTTGGATTTCGAGCTTACGCGCCTTGTTCTTCTCGATGTCTTTCTTGATGGCATCGACTTTAGCAATGACGGCGGTATGTGCGTTCTGCGACTGCACCAAGGCCTTTTCGGCTTCTGAGATCTGCGCTACCACGTCTTCGCGGTACATGCCTCGGGCAAAATCCTTAAGGTACTTCTCCGCCGATTTCCACTGTGCTGGCGTAGCCTCGCGGCCTAGGTAGGCATTGCCCAAATCGATGCTCCACCACACGGTAGTACCTGTGGGGATGCCGTCGACTTTGGTGATGATGCGTACGGGCGTGGGCGCGATTTCCTCTACCACTACGCCATCGAGCTTGACGACGCCTTTGTTGTTTTTCACCTTGCCCGGGTATTTGTCGTTGAGTTGCTTAAACCAAGCGGCTTCTACCCGGCGGTTATCGAGTTGGATGGACACCCGCTGGCCTTTGCGCGGGATGCCGTCAATGGTATTATCAGTTTCGTCAACGGGCGAGCGCTGAGCCAGGGCCCCAAAAGAAATAAGGCACGCGAACAGGAAAAAAAGTAAGCTTCGGGTCATGGGAGTAAATATTAGAAAAAGCTAAAAAGATAAAAATGACGGCGATTGAGGAAAGCGTTAATGGTTTGGCATTTCAAATTTATGCTTATTCTGGATGGCTACACCATATAGTACCAAATTTTTCCGCAGAAACTGTATTTTTATTAGATAATTTCTATTTTCTCATTCTTACACCATAATTACAATTATCTTTTTTTGCCTCAGTTCATCCCGCCCCTACCCTGGCCGAAGCTGAACAAAATCTGCGGCGGCCCGGTTGAAGAGGACTATGGCCATAACCGTCTGCCGCGCCGAGCACTTCAACGCGGCCCACCGCCTGCACAACCCTGCCTGGGACGATGCCCACAACCAGCGTGTGTTTGGGCCCTGCAACAACCCTAACTATCACGGTCACAACTACAATCTCATCGTACGCCTTACCGGCGATGTGGACCCGGAAACAGGCTACGTGTACGATGTGAAACGGTTGAGTGACCTCATTAAGCGCGAAGTGCTCGACCGCTACGACCACCGCAACCTCAACTTGGACGTGGAGGATTTCCGTGTCCTCAACCCCACGGCCGAGCACATCGCCGTGGCCATCTGGCAGCGCCTGCGCCCGCATTTGGAGGCGGCGCTGGCGCTGTCGGTCACGCTCTACGAGACGGATCGTAACTTTGTAGAGTACCATGGATAACGATTCCGGGGCCCTCCCCGTCCCCGATGCGCATCTGCCCACTGGCCTACGCAACCCTGTGCGGCCCGACGCTTTTGCGGCCTCAGACGAGGTGAAGATTGCGGCCATCGCGGGCCATTTTGGGGCTATCATGCAGGAGCTAGGTCTGGACTTGGCCGATGATAGCTTGGCCGGCACCCCGCGCCGAGTGGCCAAGATGTATGTGCAGGAGTGGTTTCGGGGCCTCAACCCCACCCACCGACCCGATGTGAAGCTATTTCAGAACCGCTACGAGTACCACCAACTGCTGGTGGAGCGCGACATCACGCTGTTCTCTTGCTGCGAGCACCACTTCGTGCCCATCATCGGCAAGGCCCACGTGGCCTACCTGCCCGGGG
>JANPOR010000371.1:0-1912 GCA_031428075.1 Hymenobacter sp.
TGGCAAAATACCAGTACACCGTGCCCCAGGGCGGCAAATCACCCGGCAAATCCCGCCACACGCACCCGTTTTTGAGTACGTATAAGATGGCGTTCACGACCGCTACCAGCGGCCACTTGCCGCGCCGGCGCACGACCAAAAGTGGTTCCAGGCGCTGCCAGTCCCGCCCCGATGAATCCGAATCATACCGCTTCCGAGCGGCCTTGCCTCCTGCTTGTTTCACCAAGCTAGATTAACTCGAACAGCTCTAGATTTTGGATGAGCCAACTTACTCGCTACTGGCAAAGCATCGGGTGCTTTGCAGAACGTCGGTGTACGCCTCGTAGTAGACCTCGCAGAAAAAGCCGCCGGGCAACTCGTAGGTTTCCACTGTGCGGGTAGCTTCTCGGCGCTCGGCCAATAGGAAACCCTCGTCCCATAGTAGCTCCATTTGCTGCGCCAGAGACAAGTGGCGAAAGGTATGGTAAATAGGATAGAGGAGTTTAGTTGAGCAAAGCGTTGCGCGGTTCGTATTCGTCTGCTTCATAATTGTACTGAAATAAATAATGGTAATACATTAAGCCATCTCGTAATCGGCTGGCCTGTTTCTTTGTGCTATCAGTGGGTCCATAGCCCCAACTCCTTTCCTGCTATTCGAATCGTACAAGCGTCGAATGTGTAGGCCGGTTGACAAGTTGTTGCAGATGTCATTGGCCAGTCCGGCCTGGACAAACTGCCCGTGGCGTCGGCGTCCACGGTGCGTCCAGTACCTACATACACGCCTTGGCGTTGGGCCCGGGCCGTCATTAAGCAAGCCGGATTGGTATCGAGGATAAAAGCTACTGGCTCCAGCTCAGCAAGCGGGGTGGGGACGCCATTTAAGCGCGCGTCCACTTTATTGGCTACGAGTAGTTTCAGCCCGCCTTCGCTGTCCACATCGTCTTCAACTATAATCGGTTGGTTATTGCGGAGAAATGAAATCATGCAGTAGAATAACGGAATAAGAATAAAAATATTGCTAATAGGGCTTCTGAATTGATATTGAGTAGACAATAATACAAAATTTATCTAATAATCCTCTTTGAGCTTCTGCTGGGTAGGGTGAGTTCGGATAACGCCAGGGTGCGAAGCACCTTGTAGGGCCCCGTGCAGCTTTGCATGCGGTGAAAAATATGCCTTTGCCGTCCACTTTTCTACAGGGCCTCGTGAGCCACTGGCCACTCGATGCGCCACCTGGAACCATATTATTTGGGCCCCCCATGCCTAGATGGATACAAGATTGGTTGAAAAAGCGAAATCTGAGTAGACTTGGCTAACGGGGACCTGTTTCACTTGTAACGAGTGAAAGCGCGACATCGGCCCGGCGATGCGCCGCCCCGGCGGTGGGCCCGCAAAGGGCGGCGCATTGGCAAAAAGCATATTTTCTGGTAGCCGACTTTCTTGCCGCGTCAATGGCTCAAAAAAGTCCTTTTTAGACCCAGCAGGGGCTTCTTTAATGCCCCATAAATCTTGCCAAAAAATAGGCAAAATGGAATAAAAAAGGTACTTTTGGGTGTTGTCCTAGTGGCTGGTTTTCGCAGCCATCTTAACCCCCTTTTGCATGAGCGAAATAGCAGAGAAGAAAGCCTCCGCCGAGTATACGGCCGATAGTATTCAAGTACTAGAAGGACTAGAGGCCGTGCGCAAGCGGCCCAGCATGTACATCGGCGATACGGGTGCTAAAGGCCTGCACCATTTGGTATGGGAAGTGGTCGATAATTCCATCGACGAAGCCCTGGCTGGGCACTGCGACCGCATCGAAGTCACCATCAACGAGAATAATTCCGTCACCGTACGTGACAATGGGCGCGGCATCCCTGTCGATTTTCACGCCAAAGAAGGTCGCTCCGCCCTGGAAGTGGTGATGACTGTGTTGCACGCCGGTGGCAAGTTC
>JANPOR010000372.1:0-2913 GCA_031428075.1 Hymenobacter sp.
TAAATTAGAAAAAAACTTATTATTCAAAGAGCTTATTTGCAACATTTGGAATGGAATAGTTCATCAAAATTTAATGGCGACAAATTAATCTGAAAGTTGGGAAGGCGTCAGAATTTAGAATTGTAATAAAGATTATGCGAAGGACTTTGAAGTTGAATTTTAAATTCATCAATTGAAACAACTTGCCATTTTCATTAGAAACAAATCTATAAATCCGATTCCTGATAAATCTAATGGAAACTGAAAAATTGTTAACTTAAGACATAATGAGGAGATGTTATAACCTTTGAATTCGTAAGTTTCAATTTGTATTGATAAACACAGAATAATATTTTACAATGTTGGAGAATATAATACTTTTGGTGATTATCCCCGAAGGGTAATTTCAAAAAGAGTGTTCAATACTCTTCGCTCATGGCTATAGCAAGCGGGCTCCCATTTCCTCATAAATCTAACCGAAACTCCGTGCCTTCGCCCAGCACCGAATCCACGGCGACGGTGCCGCCGTGTAGCTCGGCCACGCGCTGCACTAGGCTTAGGCCCACGCCGTTGCCACTGAAAGTGGTGCGCACCGCTTCGGCGCGATACAGGGGCTCGAAGATGTGGGAGAGGGCCTCAGGGGCGATGCCCACGCCTTCGTCGCGCACGGTGAAGGTGCAGCCGTGGGGCCCCGGGGCTAGGGTGGCGCGTACCGGGCGGCCGCTGGGCGAGTACTTACAGGCGTTGTCGAGGAGGTTGACGAGAGCCAGGGCCAGTAACTCGGCGTGGGCTCGGGCTTGGCAGTCTTCCACGGTTTCGGGTAGGTGTAGCTCGATGGGGATGTTGGGGTAGCGGCGCTGCACGGTTTGAACGGCGTCGAGCAGGGGTTCGGCCAGCAGCATGGGAGTCAGGGGCAGGTCCTGAGCGGGGCGTTCCTGGCTCAACTCGGCCAGCAGAAGCAGGTCGTTGGTGAGGGAGATGAGGCGACGAACCTCCTCGGTGGCCGAGCCCAGGGTAGCGCGCAGGTCGGCGGGGCGCTCGTCGTAGGCCTGCGAAATGTCGAGGGCCCCGAGCAGGTTGGCCAGCGGCGTGCGCAGCTCGTGCGAGGCGTGCCACACGAAGTTGCGGTTCTGGGCCACGGTATCTTCTAGGCGCGCCAGCAGTTCGTTGAACTGCGCCGCTAGCTGGGCTAGTTCGTCGCGCCCGTTGCCGGTGGAGAGGCGCTGGTCGAGGTTGCGCGACGAAAGCTGCTGAATCTCGTGGCTCAGTTGCTGCACTGGCTCCAAGGCCCGGCCCGAAAATACGTAGGCCAGTATGGCCACTAGCGTCAGGCCCAATAAATTAGAGATCAGCAGGTTGGTGCGTAGGCGCACCAAGCCATCGTGCCCCGAGCGGTCCTCGGCTGTCACCAGCACGATGAACCGCTCGGGGCCGGGGCCCTCGGCCGCGTACAGCCCCACGCCCTGGGCCGCCCCGTGACGAAAAAACAGCTGCTTCGCCAGCCGCACCTGTGCCAAAAACCGCGATGCCACCGGGAAGTCCGCATTGGGTTGGCTGGCGTACATCTGCACGTTGTGCTCGTCGTAGATGGCCTCGTACTGCCGTTGCTGGGTGAGAAGTAAAATAGCATCGGTTTGCTCTAAGCGGCCGTGCTTCTGGCCGTAAACTTTGGCCGTGGCTTCGGCCTTGCGCAACAGCCGCCGCTCGAACAATCCACGCTGGCTTTCGCGCTCAAAAATATATACGCCCAGCGACACGGCCGCTACCAATGCCAACATGAGGCCAGCAAAAAACAGAGTCAGGCGGGTGCGAATGGTCATTTTTAGTGCTCGGTGCGCGGTATGAGGCCTTATGTCCTTGCGAGGACAGACGGATTCTTGCAAGGACAAAGGCCTCGCTACTCGTGCAGTGCGTAGCCCATTCCTACCACCGTATGAATCAGCTTTGGGCTGAAGTCTTTGTCAATTTTGCGGCGCAAATAGGTGATGTAAACATCGATAATATTGGTGTTGGTATCAAAATTTATGTCCCAGACTTTCTCCGCAATATCCACCCGCGACACTACATGGCCCTGATTCAATAGTAAATACTCGAGCAGGGCGTATTCGCGGGCGGTGAGGGCGATGGGCTGGCCGGCGCGCTCCACCCGCTTGGTGGCCAGGTGCAGGGCGAGGTCGGCCACGCGCAGCACCCGGCCGGGGCCGGCGTCGTGGTAGCGCCGGTACAGGGCCCGCACGCGCAGCAGCAGCTCCTGAAACTCGAAGGGCTTCACCAGGTAATCATCGGCCCCGGCGTCGTAGCCCTCGGTTTTGTGGCTGATGCCGCCCAGGGCCGTGAGCAGCAGCACCGCCACCTGGGGCCGCTCGGCCCGCAGCCGCCTGCACACCTCGAAGCCGTTGAGTTGGGGTAGGTTCACGTCGAGAATTACCAGGTCGTAGTCGCCGCGCAGGGCCATCGACAGGCCCAACTGCCCGTCGAAAGCCGCGTCTACCCAGTAACCTTCGCCCTCCAGGCCCTTGCGCACGAACGAGCTAAGCTTGGCCTCGTCTTCTACCAGCAAAATTTTCATGGTTGATACTACGGTTGCGGCCCGGCCACCGGCCCGAAAAGCCTCTGGGCCAGCGGCCAGAGACTTTTCCGAATGGTAGGTTTCGCGTATTTATTACAGCGGCCGCAGCAGGGCCCGGCAGGGGGCCCCGTCGGCTCCAACGATTTTTAGGGGTAGGCAAACCAACTCGTAATTACCCGGTTCTACCCCGCCCAGCTGCAGGCCCTCAATGATGGTGACCCCGAAATCAAGCAATGCGTGGTGCGTATCTCCGGCCCCCACCGAAAGGTAATCGACGCCCACGCACACCACGCCGCGCTGCTGCAAAAACCGCGCGGCCGGGAAGTCGAGCCGCACGAAGTCGGGGTTGAAGGGCTGGGGGCCCC
>JANPOR010000373.1:0-1774 GCA_031428075.1 Hymenobacter sp.
GGGTTCCAGGCCACGTAGCCGTCGCGGGCCAGGCCCGACATGGCGCTGCGCATGTTGGCCTCGCTGGTGCCCAGGTCGGTGGCCAGGTTGCTCACGTTCACAGTTTTCAGATTGCCGTGGGCTTGGCTGTAGCCCACCAGCATCTGGAGCGGGTGCAGGCGGTTGATGCTCTTAAGCTGCTGGTACCGGTCGTTAGTGAAGAACTCCTTACTCTCGAAATCGGCCGACTGCTGGTTTTTGGCCGAGAGCACTGCGAAGTCGAGCGCCGGCTTGTGCAAATCCCAGTTCAGGACCTCGGTCCGGATTTCGAGCTGGTGGTAGGAGTCGCTGTAAGGCGTGTTTTTGTAGAGGCCTTCCTCGCGGGCCAGCTTCAATTGCTGCTGGTTTTTGAGGTACTTTAACTGAACGCCGGGGTGGGTAATCGAGTCCTTGGCTCCCTCGTAAATCGTGATGCCCGCCCGGTTGGCCGTGATGACGGAATCGCCGAGCACGTAGGCTCGCGACGAGGCCCGGAACCTCGGCTTGCCATCCTGGCTCACCGTCAGGTTGGAGAGCGAGCCGTCGAGGGCCGCGCTCAGCACCTTAAAGCCCGCCATCGACAAGCCCCCCCGGTACTGAATATTCTGCCCCAGGTTCTTAATCCGGGCATCGTTGGTGAGCGAGATGAAGCGCGGGTAGCCGGTGTCGGCCTGCCCCGGCTTGCGGCGCACGCTCTTGTAGCTTAGCGCGCCTTTCACCGGGGCTTCGAGCAGGTAGGGGTAAGTCACCGTCACGGGCTGAGCCGTGAACTCGGGCTTGGTCATGTCGAAGTCGAACGGGCCAATATCCGCCGTCACCAGATTGGTGCGGATGGCCCACACGAACTGCCCGCCCGTAGCCACGAAGCGGTGGCTGCTGAACACGGCTGCGCCACTCACTTTCTTAATAAAAACCGAGTCGCCCCCGGTAGCCAGGAACATATCGGCGTTTTCTACCTTCAGCACCGGCCCGCGCACGGGCGGCGGGGTGTACGCATCGTAAGGGAGGGTCGAGGGCGTGAAAGCCGCCGGCTGGTCGAAGTCCGAAGACTTAGCCACCGGGGCGGCGGGCGTCGCGGCGGCGGGCTTGGCTCCGGCTTTGGCTACGGGCTTTTTAGGGGGTGCGGGCTTTTTCTTGGCGGGTGCGCCCCAGCCGTCGTCGGTGTCGCCCCAGCCGCTGTTGGCGGGCGACGACCACAGGTCGGCCGTGTCCCAGCCGTTGCTGCTGGCTTTCTTCTTTTTGAGCGCGGGCTTGACGGCAGCCACGGGCTTTTTAGCTACGGGCTTGGGTGCGGCTGGCAACGGCGCTTCCTTCGGGGCGGGCGCAGTGGCCCCGAACTCCAGATTCGACTGCGGTACGGCCAGCGGCGTGTAAGCAAACGAAATGGTACCGTTCACAGCGCGCAGAGTATTGTAGCCGGTGCGGTAGAGGTAGCCGCCGTGGAAAAAGCGGTTAGTGCTCACCAGAAACCGGTCGGTTTCCATCGGTTCCTCATTGTTGAGGCTCTGGGTCAGCACGTCGATAAACTGGTCCATCTGCCCATCGCTGAGCCGGGCCAGCGTGGTGCCCGCCACGAAGACATTGAACAGCGTTTCGAAGTGCGGGCGGGCCCGGAAGTGCTTGGCCAGCATGGTCTGCGACAAGGCCACGATGTTGCGCTGCTGCGTTGTCGTCAGCCGATTCGAGGCCCACAGCTCCTTGAAACGGGCCGCGATGACGCGCGCGCCGACGTTGTTGGTGCTGGCCATCATAGCTT
>JANPOR010000374.1:0-10046 GCA_031428075.1 Hymenobacter sp.
CCGCAGCAGTAATCTAATCGACTTAACGAAGCGGTAGAGATGCTTCGACAAGCGGACACCAGATGAGCATGACGTTCTATTTCGCAGCTGCTAATTCAGGAACAAGTCTAGTATCTTGAATGAGTCGGATATGCGGCGGCCGCTAAAACCGAAGTTTCAGCAAGGTTAGGATGGCTTTATTCTCCGCCCCCGCCTTCTGGCCCCAACCTTACCCAGGGCTCTGGCAATGCCGGCACCCTGGGCCACCCGCCCCGGACGTGAGCAACCGGGAGTGACAGGTTGAAGCCTGCAAGAAATAAAAACGACGAGCGGCCCACCGACTAAATTAGCGAGTACTTACGCCGCGGGCTTCGCGCCCACTTTGCGGCGTTTGGCGGCCACGCCGCGGCGCTTGTTGGCTCCGGCAAAGGCGGCGTATAGTTCGGCCCAATGAAATACCGGGTCCGGGCTGGCGCGCTGGCTTTGAGCAGGGTTTCCATCAGGCGCAGGGCGGCGCTGAGGCGGCGTAGTAGCTCGGGCAGGGCCAGGGTGGCGAGGCGCGGAGCCGCTTTGGCGTCGGTTTTGGCGTCATCGGCCGCGTCGAATTCGTCGGCTGCGTCGGCCGGGGCCTGAATGATGGCGTCGGTGAGGCGGTAGTCGGCGCGCACCTTGGCGGGCAGGGCCTGCACGACTTTCACCAGGTCGCGCACGTGGTTCACGTCTTCGGTGGCCTCGCCGTAGCGCACGTCGGCGTAGGAAAGGGTGAAGGCCTGTTTCATCCTAGTTGGCCGGTGGCCAGGGCGTAGCCCACGGCGCGGGCCGAGAGGATGGCGATGGCCAGGGCCATTTTTTCGCGGGCAGCTTCCTTGCCGGTGGTGCTGGCCGTGGTCAGGGGGTCTTGGGTAGCCGGTTGGGTTTCGATGGCCGTTACCAGCTCGGCGCGGGCAGCGTCGGCGGCGAGTAGCGGCGGGAAATCATTCATCTCAGCCTAGTAGGGCGCCACGGCCAGGCCCACGTGCTGGCCGCTGTTGAGGATAGAAGTTTCTTGGACGGTCATATAAAAGTTTGAGGGGGATTAGGATTAGGGAAGCGGAAAGCTCGGCCCCAATCGAACCGGCGCGTTCGGCGACGCACGGCTTCGAAGACGGCCCTGGTAGCGAATAATGGCTTTTTTGGGCCTGAAAATTTGTATGAGCGTCCCCGTGACGCCTATGAGCAGGCCCGTAGGCCTTATGAGCAAGCTCGTGACGTTTATCAGCGCATCCGTGACGTGTATGAGCAGACGCGTGGCGCCCATGAATGAGCACGTCCGGGGCGCGTATGAGCGGGCCCGTAGTGCCTTTGGGCACACGTTAAGGCCGTACGAGGCCAACCGCGTAACCGCAGCAGATAGCTTTCCGGGGTCCCTCTCCCCGCCCTGCCAAAACGGCGGTCTCCGCCTTCCGGCCCCAACCTTGCCCAGGCCCCGGCGATGCTTGACTTTCTGAAGAATATCTCTGCCAAAAACCCCAACGGCCGGGGCTCCGAGAAGCCCGCTGTAAGCGTGCGCGAGCGGGTGTCGGCCCTGCGCCACCTGCCGGCGTTTTTAAAACTGATCTGGCACACTAGCCCGGCCCTGACTGTGGGCAACGTGCTGCTGCGCCTGCTGCGGGCGGCCCTGCCGCTGGCTACGCTCTACGTGGGCAAGCTTATTCTCGACGACGTGGTGCAGCTCACGCGGCTGCCCGCCGGGCAGCGGGTGCTGGGGCCCGTGGGGGCTCTGGTAGCCCTGGAATTCGGCCTCGTGCTGCTGGCTGATGCTTCGGGCCGCGCCGTGGCCCTGCTCGATTCGCTGCTCGGCGACCTGTTCGCCAACGCCTCGTCGGTGCGCCTCATGGAGCACGCCGCCGAGCTAGATCTGGACCAGTTCGAGGACAGCACGTTTTACGACAAGCTGGAACGGGCCCGCCGCCAAACGCTCTCGCGCTCGGTGCTCATGAGCCAGGTGCTGGCCCAGGGCCAGGACGCGGTGACGCTCGTGCTGCTGGCTGCCGGGCTCGTGGCCTTCCAGCCGTGGCTGCTGGGGCTGCTGCTGCTGGCCGTAGTGCCGGCTTTTCTGGGGGAAAGCCACTTCAACGAGCGCAGCTACTCGCTGAGCCATTCCTGGACGCCCGAGCGCCGTGAGCTGGACTACCTGCGTCAGACCGGGGCCTCTGATGAGACGGCCAAAGAGGTGAAAATCTTCGGTCTCTCAGATTTCCTTACCGACCGATTCCGCACGCTTTCCGACCAGTTTTACACTCAAAACAAAGCTCTGGCGTTGCGGCGGGCCGGGTGGGGTACGCTCTTCGCCGCCGTGGGTGCGGCCGGCTACTACGGGGCCTACGTCTACATCCTGGCGCGGGCTGTGGCCGGGCAGATTTCCATCGGCCAACTCACCTTTCTGGCTGGCTCGTTTGCCCGGCTGCGCGGCTTGCTCGAAGGTATTCTGAGCCGCTTCAGCTCGGTGGCCGACGGGGCCCTGTACTTGCAGGACTTCTTCGATTTCTTCGCCCTGCGGCCCCGCATTACGCGGCAGGCGGTGGGCATGGAGGTGGCCCGGCCGTTTCCGCGCCCCATCCGGCAGGGCTTTCGGTTTGAAAACGTCGGGTTTCAATACAAGAATGGTGCAAAGTGGGCCATCCGCAACCTCTCGTTCGAGTTGCGGGCCGGCGAGAAGCTAGCGCTGGTGGGCGAAAACGGGGCCGGTAAAACCACGCTCGTCAAGCTCCTGGCCCGCCTCTACGACCCCAGCGAGGGCCGCATCCTGCTCGACGGCCACGACCTGCGCGAGTACGACCCGGCCGAGCTGCGCCAGGAAATCGGCGTCATCTTCCAGGATTTCGTGCGCTTCCAGCTGCCGGCCGGCCAAAACCTGGCCGTGGGCCGCATCGACGAGCGCCACAACCAGTCCCGCATCGAAACCGCCGCCCACCAAAGCCTCGCCGATTCGGTGATTGCTAAGCTGCCCGGCGGCTACGACCAGATGATTGGCCGCCGCTTCAACGGCGGCGTGGATTTGAGCGGCGGCGAGTGGCAGAAAATCGCCCTCGGCCGCGCCTACATGCGCGACGCCCAGCTCCTGATACTGGACGAGCCCACCGCCGCCCTCGACGCACGTGCCGAGCATCAGGTCTTCCAGCGCTTTGCCGAACTTACCAAAGGCAAAACCGCCGTCCTCATCAGCCACCGCTTCAGCACTGTGCGCATGGCCGACCGAATTCTGGTGATTGAAAACGGCCAGTTCGTCGAAATCGGCTCGCACGAAGCCTTGCTAGCCCAGGACGGGCGCTACGCCGAGCTGTTCGCTTTGCAAGCGGCCGGCTACCGATAGGTGAGCAGCGCGCGGGCTCGCAAAACAAACGCTACACACGATAGCTAGGGCTTGCTACGCCGGCGGGCGGACCGCGCCGGCGTGTAAATTCAGGCCATGGTACTCACAGCTTTAATTCAGCGATGGCCAAGCGCTCGTTGGGTTCGGTGAGGACTTCGCAAAGGCCAAGCCTTGCCGGTTGGGCGCCGGTGCCATGCCACCCGCCACTGGCGCTGCGGCCCCTGAAATCCAGTTGGCGCGGCTGCCGGGGCCTATTGGTCAACAGAAATAGCTAGTGCCAATGTTATGAATGGATTACGCGTGGAAAGGCAAGCCAAAAATGGGTTGAATCTCGTAACTTGGTATTCCATTCTTCTCCCTTCCCCTTGTGATGAAACTTACTCTTGCTTTTTGGTTGGTCTGTCTGCTAGCGGCTGGCCTACTTCCGGGTTGCATTGCGGTCCGCGAGGCCCGCGTCGAGTCGGATTACAGCTACGGCGGGCGGTTTCGGCGCTACCGCACCTACGGCTTCATCACGGGCACGGGCCTGTCCGCCGACAGTAGTCACCTGGGCGAGGTGCTGCGCGACGCTATCCGGCAGCGGCTGCGGGGCCAGGGCTACCGCCCGGTCCGCGGCAAAAATCAGCCCGACTTGCTGATCAGTTTCCGGGTGTTTGAGGGCGATATGCGCTTTCACGGCTTCAACCAGGAAGACTTGACCACCTGGGTGAAAAACAACGACGCCGAAGACGACACTACCCCCGACGATCAGCGCCACGTCTACCAGCCCGTGCGCTTGCTGCTGGCCGAGGGTACGCTGCTCGTCACGCTCATCGACGCTCACTCCAACCGAGCTGTGTGGAACGGCTACGCCTCGGGCGTGACCGTGCCCGAAGGCCTGCGCGGCGAGGTGGTGCTGGTACGCTCAGTACGCTCCATTTTTGACCGCTACCGCATTTTCACCGAAAATTATTTCAAAGGGGGCAACGTGGACGGTTCCGACGGCGGCACCGGTAGCACCGATGGGGTGGAGCCGTAGCCGCTAGCGGCTGGGTAACATTGCGTACCGCTAGCAGCTCCGCCGCCACGCTCACGGCGACTTCCTCGGGTGTGCGGCTGTTGACGAAGCAATCTAAGGAGCAATTCATAGAGGTCTTCGTAGCGGTGATTGAAGCGAAATCCGGACCCTTCTAGGTGCAATAAAAACGCGTGTTTGGGCCCGCCCTTGAACTGCTGGACACGCGCTTTGGCGAAGCTCCCGCAGGACTCGATGCCGTTGATGTGCGAGGCGCCTTGCACAAATTCGTCCTGGCCGTGGCGGACGCGAAAGTGGCGGTCAAAGCCGGCGTCCACCAGCTCGTCGTAGCCGCGCCAGCCGTTGGTGTTGACCATCGCCGCCCCGTCGATCTTGCCGCGAAGCGTTTTGTCAGCGCAGGCGATAACCGTGGTTGCGCCTTTTCTAAGCGAGAATTAGTAGGGGGTTTTGCTTCCGTGCTGCTCCCAGGCGCGGAACCCGGCCAGGGCCTCGTCGCGCAACAGCTGGTGCATGGGTAAACGGCGCTCGGCCAAAGGCTTTTCGATTTCGTCGTAGATGAATTGATCGTCGAAGCCCACAGCAGCGGCGTCGGCCTTGGTGTTGCCATAGAATACTCGCGCCGGCCGGGCCCAGTAGATGGCCCCCAGGCACATCGGGCACGGCTCGCAGCTCGAGTAGAGGTCGCAGCCATCGAGCCGAAACGTACCCAACGCCTGGCAGGCTTTGCGAATGGCATCGACTTCGGCGTGGCAGGTGGGGTCGCGGGTGGCAGTGACCTGGTTGAAGCCGCGGGCGATAATCTGACCGTCTTTCACCACCACGGCCCCGAACGGCCCGCCGAAACCGGCCTGCATTTTTTCGATGGACAGGCGGATGGCTTCGCGCATGAATTCGGGGTCGGGGGCTTCCATAAAGTGGCAATCGAAAAAAAGGTAATCGAAATAAAACGCCAAAAGCAAGGAGAGTAAAAATAAGGGGGCCCGGTGCCAAATACTAAGCGGCTGTTATCCCAAGCGCAGCGAGGAACCTGGGCTGACGCTAACCCATATTCTTCGCTGCGCTCGGAACGACAGCCGGTCTTTTTAGCTAAATCTAAAGTTTAGTGCCGGATTGCGCTGGTCGGGATGCGCAGCTGAAAGCCCAGCGAGGGCACCACGGTGACGCCGCTTAGCGAGGTGCTGGCGCCGTTCAGTAGGGCGTAGTCGCCGTAGTTTTGGTAGAACACCGACACAGCCGGGATGACGTAGAAGTAGCGGTAGCCGAGCTTGAGGTTGAGGAAGCCCCCAAACGACGAGAAGTTGCGGTTGGTGGTAGGTAAGGCGCTGATGAGCTGGTTGCCGGTGTAGATTTTGCTCGGCGCGAAGCCGTAGGAAACCCAGCTGTGGGCGTACACCACGCCGTAGCTAATGGCCCCGATTGCTTCCTCCGGCCCAAACGACTGGCTAAAAATGAGCGGCACCAGCAAGTCGTTGCGCGTGGCCCGCAGGTTCAGCAGTGAGTTGATGTCGGAAAGAAATGGCAGGCTGGGCAGCTTGGCCCGCTGGGTGGCGAATTGCAGGCCAATGCTGGCGTAAGTGGTGCCGCCAGCGGCCCCACGGTCGGGGTTTTCGGGCGTGCCAACGGGCCCTAGAAATTGGTACTGCGCGTCGAAAACGTGCGAACCGAAAGCGTATTTGTAGCCCGCGTCGAGGTGCGGTACGATGCCGTAGCGCACGCTGACATCGGCCGTGGGCTGCACGGGGTCAAGAATGTAGGCCAGGGCGGCGGCTTGCAGGTTGTTGACCGCCCCACCGTAGCCTATGGTGTCTTTACGGGCGGCCTGGCTGGCGGCGTCTTTCAGGGCCGTGGTGGCTTTGGAGAGTGGGGCGCTGGCAACGTTAAAACCCTGGTTATAAGCCACCCGGAACTCGCCCTGCGGCGTGACTTTACCCGTGGCCACGATGGCGCGCGGGGCCGCGCAGGAAGCGGCGGCCAAGCCGGCTGCGGCGAAGGCGAAGAGCCGGTAGGGGAGAAAAATTCGCATCTTCATAAGGCAGAAAAAGGATTGGCTTCGGCAAAACGAAAATCGGGCCGCAATTAAATGGGCCTGGAAGGCAGACACGCATCTTTACGGTTCCTTCCGTAATTTTTCTCTCGCAATGAATATTCTCTACGGTGTGCCGGGCTCGAAGTGGCCGTGCCGCCCACCGAGCGCGGCAGCTACCGCTTGGCCGGCAACATCGTGCGGCTGAAAGTGCCCCGCAGTCGGCGCTATTTCGTGGCCACGTTCTTCACACCGCCGCTCAGCAAGCCGCCCCCTCGCTGGTGCCGCCCATTATTCGGCCCGAAATCCTGGCCGTCCGGCCCACCCAGGGCCCCACGTGCTCGGGTAGAAGCCGTGTTTTTGCACAAACCCATTTGCGCGGCGCTTATCCCGGCGCAGTTCGAGCAGTGGCTAAACGCCGTCGGTGCGCAAAAGTTGAGCTACGGCGGCCATTTTGTAGCCATCACGGTGGCAATATCCGGGCCTTTGTGGGCGGGTTGCCGGGCCTTACGGGGACCTTGGCTACTTATTCGCAGCACGGCAACCCCGTGGTAACGGCCAACCTCGACGCTTACCTGGCTGGGCTGGGGGCGGAACAGGGCGAATAAAATCCGTTTCTTGCCGGGCCCAACGCCTTAATTTATGCCTTTTGCTTCTCCACGCCTCCTGCGGCTCGTACCCGTTTTAGTGCTGCTAGGGGCCTGCGCCCGCATCCCACGCCCCAGCGCCAGCCCGGCCAACAAGTACCACGACGCCACGCTACGCGCGATTGGCACCGCCCAGGACGAACGCAACACCGCCGCGCTGCTGGCTTTCCTCGCCAGTGCTAACCCCGCGTATCGCCGCGAAGCCGCTCTGGCCCTGGCCTCGGTGCAAGCCCGTACCGCCGTGCCGGCCCTGCTGCCTGTCCTGCGCGACGCCGACCCCGCCGTGCGCCGAGCCGCCGATTATGCCCTGGGCCAAACCGCCGACAGCCTGGCCGTGAACAGCCTGCGCGTGCGGGTATTGCAGGAGCCCGACCCAACGGCGCGCCGCTACGTCCACGAGGCCCTGGGCCGCTGCGTAACCCGCTACTCATTGCCGGAGCTGTGGCGCGTACCGGTTCTGACCGACACCGCCCGCGCCACTGCCCAGGCCTGGGGCCTGGCGCGGGCCGCCCTGCATGGCCTTAGCTCGCCGGAAGCTATTCGGCGCACGGTACTGCTGTTCAACGAGTTTAAGCTGAATAAGTCGGGCCGCTTTGCTGCCGCTACGGCGTTGGCCCGCACGCCCCGCGCCCTCGATGCCGATTTGGCGCGGCTTGGTGGCGGCACGCTGCTGCGCGTCGTGGCGCAGGATAAATACTACGCCGTGCGGGCCGCGGCTGCCACGGCCCTGGGCCGCCTGGCCAACCCGGAGCCGACCGGCCCGCTGGGCCCGCTGGCAGCCGCGGCCCTGCCCGGAGCCGCCGGGGCCCTGCGCCGCGCCGCTCGCGATGCCGATTACCGGGTGCGCGTGGTGGCCCTGCGTGCCCTGCCCTACGGCGCGGGGGAGTACGCGCGCAGCCGCACCACCGTGTTCGCGGCCCTGCCCGACCGGCGCGAACCGGTGGCCCTCACGGCGGCCGAGTGGCTGCTGGCCCACGCCAAAGGCGAAACCGGTAGCGCGCTGGCCGCCGAGGCTAACCAGCGCGCTGCTTGGCGGGTGCGGGCCACGCTGCTGGCCGCGGCCCTGAAAGCCGCTAGCCCCGCCAGCCGACCCAGCGTGTCGGGGGCCATCGAGAAGCGTTACGGTGCGGCGCCCTCGGTATACGAAAAGGGCTATTTACTGCAAGCGCTGGGCGAAGACGCCGCGAGCTTCGACTTTCTTCGGCGCGAGGCGTTCGCCGCCGGACAGTCACCGGTAGTGGGGGGGTACGCACTGGCGGCCATGGTGGCTGCACGTAGTCAGCCGGAGTTTCCGGCCGGCCGCCAAGCCGATTTTTTTGCCGCTCTGCGCCAGGCCCTGGCCGGGGGGGACGTCGCCCAGCTCGGCACCGCTGCCGAAGCCTTCGCTAACCCCAAGCTCACGCCCGAAGTCCAACCCGCCGACTTGGGGGCCTTGCGCCAGGCCCAGGCTAAGCTGCAGCTGCCGCGCGACATTGAGGCCTGGCAGGGCTTACAACAGGCCCTCGACAAGCTCACCCGCGCCCCGCAGCCTACGCCGGCCCCGGTGGGCCAGGCCCGCCAGTATCCCATCGATTGGGCCGTAGTGGGCGGCATTCCGGCGAATCAGCGGGTGAAGCTACGCACTGCCCGAGGCGATATCGTGCTGGAACTAAAGGTGAACGAGGCCCCTGGCTCGGTGGCTAGCTTCGTAACCCTGGTGCGTCAGCATTTTTACGACGGCTTGTATTTCCACCGCGTAGTGCCCGATTTCGTGGCCCAAGGCGGCGACCCGCGCGGTGACGGTTCGGGCAGCACCGACTACACGCTGCGCTCCGAATTTGGCGATGGGTACTACCAGGAAGGCAGCGTGGGCCTGGCCTCGGCTGGCAAAGACACGGAGAGCTGTCAATTTTTCATCACCCACACACCCACCCCGCACCTCGACGGCCGCTACACCATCTTCGCCCGGGTGGTGAGCGGTATGGACGTGGCTCATCGCCTCGAAATCGGCGATAAGATCCTGAGCGTGGAACTGCTGCCCGTCCAGTAGGGCCGCTTACACAAAAGGCAACCGGTGTTTTACCGGTCGCTTTTTCCTCTAAAAAAACTTCTAGACGGCCTGCGGATTTATTTTCCTCCGTGCATCTGCGAGGGAGGCGACGTGGCCTCCACCGCCGAAAAGCTTTCCAGAATTTTGTAGGTGTGCTCGGCACCTTTGGGCACCACCCACGAGTTGCCCGGCTCCAGCAGCACCACTTGGCCGGCCAGATGCAGCTCGGCCCTGCCACTGAGTACGTAGCCCACGGTTTCGTAATCGGTAGCACTGGGGGCCTTGGGCTCGCGCGGCTGCTCGTTCTCCCACAAGCGCATAGAAACATGCTTGCCGGAAGCCAGGAACTTTTCGCCCTCGGGGCCCTTGGGCGAGTAGCGCGAGTCGACTTTGGTGATGGTTGTGTCAGACATAATACGGAAATAATAGAAAAAACAGTATCGGGTTAACGGCTGGCCTCGGCCAGCGGTTGCCCAGCCGGCCACGAAACCTTACCTTACCGAGTGAGTTTTAACGGCCGGTCCCGCCCGTCCACTTTTTTTACCGTTTCCGTGTCCGCCGCTTCCGCTGGTTTTGCCGACCACCTTGCCCAGGCCCATGCCGCCGTGCCCGCCGCCCTGCCTGGCGTGGCCTTTTGCGCCCTGGCCGATGGCCTGCTGGCCCTGCTTTTCCCCGAGCGGGCCGCCCGCACCCTGTCCACGGCCGACGCCGTAGCTGCCGAGCTGTACCTCTTCCAAGCCGAGCTGGGGGCCCTGCTAGCGGTCGTGCCGGGCTTGCCGGCTCCCGCGGCCCGGCTGGCGACCGAGTTCACAGCCCAGCTGCCGCGGCTGCGCGAGGCCCTGTTGCGCGACGCCGACGCCATCCTGGCCGGCGATCCTGCCGCCCAGGACCGGGCCGAGGTGTTGGCCACCTACCCCGGATTCTACGCCACTGCCTTGCACCGGCTGGCCCACGCCTTGCACCAGCGCGGCGTGCCGCGCCTGCCGCGCCTGCTGGCCGAG
>JANPOR010000375.1:0-7203 GCA_031428075.1 Hymenobacter sp.
CCGCCCGGGCCGCGTCGGTGGCCGGCACCAGGGGCACGGCGTTGTTGACGAACGTGGCGCCGTTGGTGGCGAAATTGGCCGCCCCGGCGCTGGCTTCCCAGGCGTTGCCGTCGAGCGTCAGCGCCGGCCCGTTCAGGTTCAGCGCCCGGTAGAAAGTGGCCGACCCGGCCCCCGGGTCCACCACCGAGAATTTGGCCGTCAGTGGTGGCGACGCGGTGCCGGTGCCGCCGGTGCCGCTCCACGGTGTGGCCGTGAGAGAATACGCGCCCACGGGCGGCGTCCAAGAGTTGAAGTTGCCGTTGGTGGACCCAAACAGGGAGTAAGGCACCGCGTTTTCGATTTGGTTACGGGTCTGGGCTCCGCTCAGGGCCAGCGCCATGCTACTCACCCCAGGCAGGTTGGTGCTGGCCCGGATGTTTAGGTTATTGATGCTCGGGTTGAGCCTGCGCAGCGAATCCAGGTTCAGCTTGGCTCCATTCAGCAGGGGCCCGATGTCCGCGCCCGTGACGGGGTTGACCAGGGTGAAGCCGGTGTTGGATATGGTGGTGCAGTTCGGGTCCAGCCGCACTTCCTTGGTGGTGGCCAAGCCGGCGTCGTCGGTCACAGTCAGGCTAATGACGTAATAATACGTTTCGGGCCCGCAGCCATAGGGTAAAAGGACGGTCGTGGTTTGGCGGGTGGTATCGACGGGCTCTGGGTGCTCGTGGGTGTTGTGGTGCAGCACCGTCTGCCATTGGTAGGCAAGCTTTGACCCGCTCTGCTCGGCGTCGATCACAGTGGCCCGCAGGTTGTAGGTTGTTTGATTAGCCGTGACGGAATACGTCGTGTTCGGGGCCGGGCTGGTAATGGTCACCTGCGGGGGCGTGTTGTTGGCCGACACCAGCAGGGTGGTCTGGTTGGGACTGCCCAGGTTGTCCTTCACCGTCAGCGACACTGTGAACTTGACGGGAGCCGTGGTGGCGGTCGTGAACGTGTGCGCGGGGTTAGCGGCCGTGCTGGTCGTGCCGTCACCGAAATTCCAGAGGTACGTCAGCGGCTGCCCTTCCGGGTCGGACGAGGTGCTGCCGGTGAACTGCACGACCAGGGGGCTGGGGCCGTACTTTTTGTCGGACGAGGCCCTAGCCACCGGCGGCAGGTTGGTGCCGGAGGTGTACGTGATTTTACGGATTTCCGCCGGGAAAAAATTGACGTAGTACAGCCCGGGATCAGCCAGTTTTGGACACACCGTCATGTACAGCACCACGGCCGCGGAGTCTATGAAGTTGCGGACGGCGGTGGGCTTATTGGCCGCGTCCACGGTCATGTTGCGCAGCCAGCCGTAGCTGTAATCGCCGAAGAAGTACGTGTTCTGGTACGGGGCCGGAAAGTCACTGCGGTTGTAAAACACGCCGCCCACGGAGGCGCTGCCCCCGAACTGGGGCCCTGCCACCGGCGAGCCCGGGGCCCCTATGGGGATGGTAGTGGCTACGCCGCCGCTGAAGATGCCCGTCCGCGAGGGCCCGGTCGGGTTGACGTGCTTCCAGTCGATGAGCGGCCGGGTGTGGACGAAGGTGGGCACGGTCGCCGGAATGGCCTGGGTGTTGTCGCACGGGTTGGGGAAGGAAGCCGTACCGGTGGGCGTGGCCTGCTGGAGCAAGTCCTGGAAATTGAAGAACTGCTGCGTGCACCCGTTCACGTTGAACAGGGGATTGGGCGCGTCCTGGTTGGCCATCGGGTGGTTCACGAACGGGGAGTACGGCTCCAGCCCCTCAAACAAGGGCCAGCCCATGTTCAGGCCGGGCCGGTCCACCACGTCCACCTCTTCCCAGAGAAACTGGCCCACGTCGCCGATGTAGAGCGTGCCCGGGTTATGGTCGGCCGGGTTGGTGCTGCCCGTGCCGGGCTTCAGGACCATCCGAAACGGCTGGCGCATTCCCAGGGTCCACACCTTGGACTTGGTCGCGTTGGGGTCGGCAGACGAATAGAACGGGTTGCCGGGCACGCCAGCGCCGGTGAGCGGGTCGATGCGCAGAATCTTGCCGCTCAGGCAGCTCAGCATTTGGGCCCGGAAGGCCCCGATGTTTTCCTGGGGGCGGATGATGCCGTCGGCTAGGGCCTGGGCGTAGTACGTGTCGGGGGTGCTGCCGAAGTCATTTTCGCCGCCCGAGCCGCCGTCGCCGGTGCCCAATAGCAGCGTGCCGTCGGTACCGAACACCAGCGAGCCCGTCACGTGGCTGTCCTTGGTCGATGGTACCCCGGTGGATTTGGTGGCCCCGAGCAGAATTTTTCGGCTGGCCGGATCCACTGTGTAGCCGCCGCCCACGGCCTTGGTGGCAGTGTAGCGCGTCAGGCGGCCAATGGTGGCGCTGAAGTAATCGTTGGCCGCCGGGTTGTACGAGGCGGTGCCAAAGTTCATCAGGTAATACCGGTCAACGAGATAAAACACGTAGAAGTAGCCGTTGGTGTCGAACTGCGGGTGCAGCGCAAAGCCTAGCAGGCCGTGGTCGTGCCAGCCGCCCACCTCCTCGGTGATGTCGAGCAGCAGCTGGCGTTGGTTGTTTTCGACCACCCACACCTTGCCCGGCCGCTCCCAGACAAACATTTGGGAGCCCGACTTATTGAACGCCAGCCCCACGGCCTCGTTCCACCCCGATGAAACGACGGTGGACGAGAACCCGCTGGGGGGAGTTTGGGCCCGCAGCGGCCGCGGCAGCACACAGGTTAGCAGCAACGCAAAGGCGGCGCAGAAATGGAGTACCCGATTTTTCATAACGGTGGATTTCAGAAACCAGGTCCCAATACCTAATTTTCATCACTAATATATAAAAAATTATTTTAATAGTTATAAAGAGATAAATATTTTTTATATTATTTTTTTAATCCGAACTGTAGCCTGTTAACAAGTCCTGACCCAGTGTTATTTCGCAATTTTGAGCGGCCATAATTTTTTTTAGGTTGGGCGCAGAGACCCTCGCTTTGGGCCGAGCTTGCCTCAAACGCAGCGCCCGCCTCCGATACCGGGGGCGGGCGCTGCGGGCCTGCTTCTAGGTTGTTTTTATTCGCTCGCTGCTGTGCCGCTTGGCACGCACTTTAGCCCATCCTTCGGGGCCCCCAGCTACTGCACGCTGTCGCCGCGCAGCTTACGGAAGCGCTTACGGGCCTCGGCCACGTAGATACTGCCGGGATATTTGGTTAGCACTTGCTCGTAGAGAACCCGGGCCTTGGGCTTGTCTTTGAGGTCCTCTTCCTGGATACGGGCCAGCAGAAAGAGAGCGTCGTCGCTGAGCACACCGTTAGCGGGGCCGGCCACCAAGCGCTCCAGCGTGGCCACAGCGGCCGGAAATTCACCCATGCGCTGTTGCAACTGGGACTTGAGATAGTAGGCGTTGTCGGTGAGGGAGTGGCCGGGGTACTTGGCCAGCAGGGCGTCAAGGCCGGCCACGGCGGCGGGCAGCTTGTTTTGAAACACGAGCTGCTCGGCGGCGGCGTAGTCCTTCAGGGCCAGGCCCAGGGTATCTTCTACGGTGTTGGTGGCGATGAGCAGCGAGAGCTGCATGGCGTCGTTGGCAATTTCGCGGGTCGTGGCTTCCTTTAAAATGTCCAAGTGGCTTTGAGCCAATTTAAAGTCGCCGGCGAAATAGCTCAGCCGGGCGTTGCGGAGCTTGGCTTCGTAACCCAGCGGGGCTTCCTTTTCGGTTTTCTCCACCTGCGAGTACAACAGCGTGGCTTCCCAGGGCTCGGCCCGCAGCAGGTACAGGTCGCCGAGGGCCAGTTTGGCGTCGTCTACCAAGTTGGCAGGGGCCTGAGGCTGGTCGATGACGGCTTGCAGCAGGCCCATAGCCTTGGTCCGGTCGCCGAGTTGGAAGGCGTAAAGGTCGGCCAGGCGGCGGCGCACCGGGGCGGCTTCGGGGGCCCGGCCCAACTCGGTCAGCAACTGCTCGTACTCGGTCGCCAAGGCCCGAACTTGAGCCAGGTCGACGGGGTAGGTACCGCGCACCTGATCTTCGCGGGCGGCCAGACGGCGCTGCCGCGCCGCGTTATAGAGGGGGCCGTCGCGGTATTCTTTCAGCACGTAGTCGTAGCCGGCGAGGGCGCTTTCGTAGTCTTTGTTTTGCTGGGCAATGGCGGCTACCTCCAGCACTTGGCTGCCTTGGGTGCGGCCGCGCCGGTCGAGGGCGCGGGCCTGCACCAGGGCCCCAGCGAAGTCGTGGCGCTGCACCTGCAGCCACAGCAGCAGCTCGGCGTAGGCGGCCTGCTCGGGGTGCTGCTGGGCGGCGCTTACCAACTGCTTTTCGAGGGCGTCGAAGTCTTTTTCTTCCTTTAGCGCGTTCTGAAGCATGTTGCGTACGTAGGGCAACTGCCGCTCGTCCTGGGCCACTAGGCGCAGGGTTTCGGCCAGCAGCCGGTCTTGCTGCTGCGTTTGGGTGTAGAGCTGGATAAGCTGAGGGCCGTACTCGGTTTCGTTGCGGGCCAGGGCCCGGCCGCGCAGGTACGTTTTCTCGGCCCAAGCCGGCAGGTTACGCTTGCCAAACTCGGCCGCCGCCGGGCCCACCTGCGTCGGGGCGAGTTGGTTAATCACCCGCTGCCACTGCTTATCGGCCCCAGCAACGTCGCCGGCAGCTTGCTGGGCCCCGCCCAGCGCCACGCCGTAGGTGGCATCGTCGGGGTGCTGCTTCGCGGCTTTTTTGGCCAGCTTTTCGGCGTCTTTGTAGCGCTTGAGATCCGTCAGGGCCTGCAAGTACACTGGAAACAGTTCGGGGCCAGTTTGCTGCTCGGCAGGCAGCCGTTCCAGCAGGAACACAGCTTTTTCGGGCTCGCCCCGGCGGGCGTAGTCGCGGGCCAGAGCATTGCCGTCGGCAGGGCTCCAGGCTTTGGAAGACTGGGCACGGGCCGAGGCGTTGAGCAGCAAAGCAATGGCCAACAGCAGGACGGATGGGCGCATAGCAGACATACAGATGGTGCAGGCCTTCAACGCCCGCCGTTGCGGGGTTCGTTCAACGCCATTCATTAGATCAAATCCGCCCAACAAAAAAGGGCCACACCCGAAGGTACGGCCCTTTAATTTGGCTAAGCCTGGGGGGCCTAGAAGAACTTCGCCCGGTTGTCTTTCACGTTGGCGTGGGCCTTGATGGCCTCGTAAATCAGGCCCTCTTGCCGCTGCTGCCGCTGCTGCGCCAGTTGCTGGCGCACAGCTTTGAGGTCGGCGGCGGGGGCGGCGGGGGCCACACTCACCGGCTCCACCAGCAGCACGCCCTGCTCGCCCTGCAGGGGCGCCGAGTGCTGGCCCGGCTTCAGGCCGAAGGCGGTGCCCACAGCCAACGGCTCGAAGCCCACGTTGGGCAGCGTGCCCTGGCCCAGCGCCACGCCTTGGGCAGTGCCCACCTGGGCGGTGGGGCCATAAGCGGTAGCCAACTGCTCCAGGGTACCGGTTTTGCCCAGCTTCGCCATGATTTGCTGCGCCTTGAGGTCGTTGCGTACCAGCGCCGAGAGCTGGGGCTTCATGCCGGCCACGGTGGCCGCGCCCTTGACCTGTGTGCCCGTGAGCACGGCAATTACGTACTGGTCGCCAATCTCGTACACTTCCGACACGTCGCCGATCTTGGTTTCGCCGTTGGCAGCCGTACCGTAAGCCCAGCGCACCAGTTCGCGGGCGTTCTGAAGGTTATTCACGCTGCGGGCGCTGCGGTCGAGGTTCAGGGCCTCCTGCTTCTGCAACGTTTTGTCTTTGATGGTCAGCTGGCGGAAGCTGGCCAGATCGGTGGCCTGGCCTTTTAGCTGCTGGGCCTTTTGGTAAGCGGCGTCGCGGGTGGCGTCGCTGGGCACGATGGCCTTTTTTACCTCGGCTACTTGGTAGGTTTGCTTGGTCTGGGGAGCTGTAATTTTGACAACGTGGTAGCCAAACGAGGTTTCGACCGGCGTCGGCAACAGGCCCACGGGGGCCCCAAATATGGCTTTTTCAAACTCGGGCACCATGCGGCCCTTCGTGAACCAACCCAAGTCGCCGCCCTGGTCCTTGGTGCCGTCGGTGCCGAATTGCCGGGCCAGCGCCGCGAAATCGGCCCCGCCCTTGATCTTGTTGATAAGGTCCTGGGCCTTTGCCTTGGCCACGACCTTGGCCTGCGGCGTGTTGGCCTCGGGCTTGATGAGGATGTGGCTGGCGCGGGCGGCGGGCTGGGTGCCCTCCTTCTGGCCGGTCACTTTGTAGAGCGAGTAGGTGCCGTTTTCGGCGTAGGGGCCGTACACTTTGCCCACGGTCAAAGGCAACTGCTTGCGCAGCTGCTCGGGCAGGTCGGCAGGGCTACGAAAGGCTTTGTTATAGGGCTGGTCGGAGTTCATCTTCACGAACAACGAGTCGGCCGGGGCCGTAGCAAACTGCGTGGCCAGGGTACCAATCGTGCTGCGCACGGCGGCGCTGTCTCCCTTCAAAGCCACCACTGGCACGCTGATGTACTCCACCGAGCGGCCGTCTTCCACCTTGTACTGGCCCTTGTGCTTGTCGAGGTAAGCTTGCAACTGGTCGTTGGTCACTTTTACCGCCGAGTCGGAGATGCTGCCATAAGGCACGAACAGGTATTTTACCGTAGCCTTGGCGTTCTGGTTGTCGTTAAAGCGCTTGGCTTCGGCCGTGGTCACGTACACCGAGTTTTTCAACAGGGCACTATACTTGTTAGCGAGGCGGTCGGCGGGCAGATTAGCTTCGAAATTGCGCCAAGCGGCTTGGCTTTCGGGGGGCAGTTTGTCGAGGTTCTTGAGGTACTCGATGAGCCGGTTTTTGTCGAACTGCCCGGTTTTCTGATCCGAAAATGCCTGCTTAATGCCGGGGCTGATGTTGTCGCCCTGCACCATGTCCACCAGTTCGTCGTCGCTCACGCCCAGGCCCAACTTGCTCCACTCGGGCTGGAAGGCCAAGCGGTAGATGGTCTGGTTCCAAGCTTGGTCGCGCAAGTAGCCCAGGGCCTGCTCGTCGGGCGGGCGCTGCTGCTGGGCGGTGTACTGCTGCTTGGCTTGCTCCAAGGAGTTGTTGTAGTCGGCCAACTCTACTTTCTGACCGGCTACCTCGCCCACCACGTTTTCGTTGCGGCCGAAGAGGCGGTTCTTACCGCCTACCAGGTCGCCGCCCACGATGAAGAGCAGCATCCCGATGGCCACCGTGCCCACGGCCCAGCCCGATTTTTCCCGTATCGTGTTGATTAACGCCATGTACTTGTCAAAAGAAAACTAAAT
>JANPOR010000376.1:0-3591 GCA_031428075.1 Hymenobacter sp.
TGGCGTTCAAGCCCGGCATTGTGTACCCGTACCACTACCGGGGCCAGAACGGCCTGAGCGACGTGGCCGCCTTCAAAAGAACCGTGAACGCGGCCGACAAAAAGATTGACGTTCGGCTGCGCAATTGGTACCCGGCCGCCAAGTAAGAAAACGCCTAACAAACAAAACGAGCGGACCACCTGGCCCGCTCGTTTTATTTCCACCCTACACCTCAAAATGGGGCCGGTCCCTGAAGTGCGGCCAGTCGCCGCCCCAATGCACCCGCGCATCGGCCGCCCAGGCGGGCCCCATCGAAGTACACCACCAGATGCACCGGACACTTTCCGGTCTTGTCTTTCTTGTCTGTCCGCAACACAAATTGGGTAACCATACACGGGGGGGCGTTAGGGGGGGCGTCCCTCACGTAGGGAGCCCCCGGTTTCGCGTCGTGAAGGACCGAGACCCCAGACGCAAAAAACCCGGAAAACCCCTTCCACGACGTGAGAAGGCGTTTTCTGGGTGCTCCGGGTGTGTATGTATGAGCCGCTGCCAGGACTACAACCAACCCTTCTCTTCTCACTCAAAAACTGACAATTTTTTCCCAGGATTGGACAACCTGTACAGCTATAGCCGGACGAGACACTGGCCGGCGCTTCCTACCGTCGGGACTATTCCGCCGCCGGCAGAGCGGCGGCCGGCGTCAGAAACGCCTGGATTTCCTCCACCGTCGCCCGGGCCGAGCGCCCCACCCCAATCAGCGTAGCCGAGGCAAACCCCGTCCAGCTGCCGTAGCCCACCAGCCACAGCCCCGGCTCGGCCGGCACGTGGGTGCCCGCGGTGGCCACCCGCCCATCGGCCTGCACTACGCCCAATCCCGTCAGAAACGACAGCGCCGGCCGGAAGCCGGTGCACCAGATGACGGCATCAAAAGCTTCTGGCCGCCCATCGGCCCACACCACGCCCGCCGCCGTGAACCGCGCAAAGGGCCGCACGCTGCCCAGCACGCCCCGGCCGCGGGCTTCCTTCACCGAGTCCACCATTACCACGTTGCTCAGCGACGGCGGCGGGGCCGGGGCCTCCCCGGCTTGCGCGCGGTAGCGTTGCGTGGCCTGCGTGAACAGGACCCGGCCGTCCACCTCGTCGGGCAGAAAGCGGGGTTCCTTCTCCGTTACCCACGTGGTGCGAGCTACCCGCGACACTTCCGCCAGCACCTGCGCCCCGGAGTTGCCGCCGCCGACCACCAGCACCCGCTGGTTCCGGAATGACCCGGCATCCTGGTACGCCGCGGAATGCAGCTGCACCCCGGCAAATGCTTCCTGGCCAGGATAAACGGGGGTGAAGGGGTGACTCCAGGAACCCGTGGCGCACACCACCGCCCGCGCCTGCCACGTGCCGCCGCCGGTGAGCACCGCAAAGCCCGCCCCCGACCGGCGTACGTCGGCCACCCGCACCGGCCGCCGGACCGGCAGCGCGTACCGCGCCTCGTACTGCGTCAGGTAGTCCACCACGGCGTTCCGCGCCGGAAACTCGGGGCCGGCCGGCCGGGGCATCAGCCAGCCGGGCAGGGAGCTGGCATCGGCCGGCGAGAACAGCCGCAGCGACGTCCAGCCGTGGGGCCACGCCCCGCCCGGCCCCGCCTGGTCGTCCAGCAGCACGAACGACAGCCCGGCCCGCCGCAGGTAGTAGCCCACGGCCAGCCCGCTTTGGCCGGCTCCAATAACCACCACGTCGACGGTATGGGCGCTCATTGGGCCAGCACTGACGCGAATTCGGCTTGGGCAAACTCTTGTGCGTAGGCCTTAATCTGCTCGCGCACGGCCTGAAACTGCGCCATTATTTCGGCCTCGCTGCCCGTGGCCTTGGCCGGGTCGGGAAAGTTGTGGTGCAGCTTTTTGGCCGCGGAAGGAAACACCGGGCACCCCTCGTTGGCGTGGTCGCACACGGTCAGCACGTAGTCAAACGGCACGGGCGCGTACTCGTCCACGTGGTTGCTGGTGTGCTGGCTGATGTCCACACCGTCCTCGGCCATCACGCGCACGGCCCGGGGGTTGAGCCCGTGCACGTCGACGCCGGCACTATACACCGCGGCCCGGTCGCCGAGCGCTTGCGCTAAATAGCCGTGCAGCAATTGGCTACGGCAGGAATTACCGGTGCACAGCACCAATACGTTTTTCTTATCGGACATGGAAAAGAGTAGAAATCAAATGGATTATGCGGCTGTGGCTACGCTCTTGCCTTCGTACCAGCGCCGGCGAAACCAGAAGGCTACGTTCACCAGCGCAATCAGCGCTGGCACCTCAATCAGGGGCCCAACAACCCCCGCAAACGCTTGGCCCGAATTCAGCCCAAACATACCAATGGCCACGGCAATCGCCAGCTCGAAATTGTTGCCCGTCGCCGTGAAGGCAATGCTCGCGTTTTCGGCATAATCGGCTCCCAGCCACTTGCCCGCCGCGAAGCTGAGCACGAACATGATGCCGAAGTACAAGGCCAGCGGTAGGGCAATGCGCAGCACGTCGAGCGGCACCTGCACGATGGTTTCGCCTTTCAGGCTAAACATCACCACAATGGTGAGCAGCAGCGCCACCAGCGTAATGGGGCTGATGGCCGGAATGAACACCATTTCATACCATTCACTGCCTTTCAGGCGGCGCAGCACCAGGCGCGAGAGAAACCCGGCCGCAAACGGGATGCCGAGGTACACCAGCACACTCTGCGCAATGTCCCAAATGCCAATATTCACCGCGTACCCTTTTAACCCAAAATAGGGCGGCAGCACGGTGATGAACAGCCAAGCCAGCACCGAGTAAAACAGCACCTGGAAAATGGAGTTCAGTGCCACCAGCCCGGCCGCGTACTCGCGGCTGCCGTCGGCCAGGTCGTTCCACACCAGCACCATGGCAATGCAGCGGGCAATGCCGATGAGAATTAGGCCCATCATGTACTCGGGCTTGTCGGGCAGCAGCCAGATGGCCAGGAAGAACATCAGCAGCGGCCCCACAATCCAGTTCAGAAACAGCGACAGCCCGATGATGCGCGTGTTCTTGAACACCGTCGGCAGCTGCTCGTATTTCACCTTGGCCAGCGGCGGGTACATCATCAGAATCAGGCCGATGGCCAGCGGTACATTCACCGTGCCCACCGAGAAGTAGTTGATGGCCCCGTTGATGCCGGGCACGAAGTAGCCCAGGGCCACGCCAAGGGCCATGGCCAAGAATATCCACAAGGTCAGGCCGCGGTCCAGGCCCGAGAGTTTCTTTTCCGCCAGCGCGGCCGGAGCCGGGGCGGCGGGCAAGGTTTGGTTTACAGGTGTCATAGAAAAATAAGAATTAAGCGGCGCCCACGGTCGGGCTGCGCCGTTCCATCTGCACCGTGTTGCGCCACACGCCGTGGTGCTGGCCAATTCGTTCGCGGTGGCCAATCACCCGGAAGCCCGCTTGCGTGTGCAGCCCAATACTGGCCGTGTTTTCCTGAAAAGTGCCCGCCTGTAGCGTCCAGATGCCGTGGGCTTCCGATGCCGCAATCAGGGCCTGCAGCAACTGCCGGCCCACGCCTTGGCCCCGCGCTTCCGCGGCGATGTAAATGCTGATTTCGGCCACCCCGCCGTACACG
>JANPOR010000377.1:0-2202 GCA_031428075.1 Hymenobacter sp.
ACCTGTTCGCCGGGAAACTGCCAGCCGTAGGGGATGGCCGAGGTCAGGCAGAAGCCGGATTCATCCCCGTAAAACAAATCAATATGACCTTGTGCATCAAGGGCTTGCAGCTGGTCCAGGTGGGTGGTTTTCAGCGCGTACGTCTCCGGGTCCTGGACCGGTTTCAGCCCGTGGCGAAAGCGCCCCCATTTGGCCCCACACTTTTTAAAAAACGCTTCAGTGTCAGCGGGGAGAAGGATTTGGCCAGTTCCCGGCCCAGGGCAGCGGTCACGTCCTTGAGTTGCTGCCGGTTCTCGCGCACGGCGGCTGCTACCTGCTCGCGGTCCGCCGCCTGTAGGATGGCGGGCCGGCCCTGGCCTTTGGCGTTGGCCAGGCCCGCCAGGCCGCTGCGTTCCCAGCGGTTAAACCAACTATAGACCGTGGTCTGGCTCACGCCCAACAGCACGGCGAGCGTCGGCACGGGCTGCCCGTCGGCGCTCCACAACAGGCCTTGGCAACGCGCCCGGAACTGGTGCTGAGGGTGATGTTGACGCCCCGCTTCCAAGGTGGCCCGCTCAGGTGCCGACAAGCTCATATAACGTTTTTGCATCTACAAAGAAACAACCTGGCATCCATTAGTTAATTTTGAACAGGTACTTAACTCTACTTTGGCAAGTTAAGCAAGTGGCAGCGCAGGCGTAATTTTGGGGGATGGATTTGCCTGTAACTGAAAAAAAGCAGAGACGTACGTAGCGAGCTACGGCCCGTTTTTCCGGCCCCGCCTGCACGGCCAACTTGCTCATTGCCAGCAATATTTTAAAGGCTTATTTCACGCTTGCCGAAGCAATGTGGAGCGCATGGACGAACGCCTGCCCGATTCGAACTACGATGCGCTGCACCACTTTATCAGCGTTTCCAACTGGGATGGACCCGCCGTGATGGACGAAGTGGCACGGCGGGTGCACGCCAGTTTGGCCCCGCTCGGCGGCGAACAGGGCTTGCTGCTCGACGAGTGTGGCTGGGAGAAGGCGGGGCACAACAGCGTGGGGGTGGCCCGCCAGTACATTGGCCAGGTGGGCAAGGTCAGCAACGGGCAGGTGGGCGTGTTCGCCGTGCTGAGCCGGGGTCGCCACGCGGGGCTGGTGGGCGGGCGGCTTTACCTACCCACGGCCTGGAGCGACGACGCGGCCCGCTGCAGCCAAGCCCGTATTCCGGCGGCCGACCGGGCGTACCGCACCAAGCCGGAACTGGCGGCGGAGCTGGTCAAACACCTGCTTGGCAGCGGGTTGGTGCAGGCCGATTGGGTGGGGGGCGACGCGGCCTACGGCAATTCGCCCGCCCTGCGCCAGGCCCTGGAAAGCCGCCAGCAGGCGTACGTGCTCGACGTGGGGCCGGGCCTGGGCTTGCACCGGGCCGACCCCACCCCGGCCGCGCCCCCGGCGGGCACCGGCCGGGGCCGTCCCCCGCGTCGGCTACAGCCCACGCACGCGGCCCAGTTGTTGCCCGCGCTGGCCGCCCAGGTGCCGGCCAGCGCCTGGCGGCGTTACACCTACCGCACCGGATGCAAAGGCCCCTTGCAGCGCCAGGCGGTGCTCTTGCCCGTCTGGCGCTGGGAGCCGGAGCTGCAACAGGCCCAGGCCCTGGAACTGTTAATTTCCCGGGAGTTAGACGGCTCGCAGGTGAAATACAGCTTGTGCTACACCCCGCCGGGCGGGCCCGCGTTGGCCGTGGCCCAGGCGCTCTATCGGCAGATGCAGCGCTACTGGATAGAGCGCGTGTTTCAAGAAGCCAAGCAGCAACTTGGTCTGCACCAGAACCAAACCCGCCACTGGCCCGCCTGGCAGCACCACGTGGCCCTGACGATGATGGCACTGCATTTTATGCTCGAAGCCCAACTCGAAGGGCAGGTAACGATTCCCTACTTGTCCTTTGCCAGCCTCAAACTCCTGCTGGCGCAAAAGCTGCGAAATTTGCTGCAAGAGGATGAGGCACTGTTAGCTGCTGTGCGCAAACGTGCGGCTTACGCCGTCCCAAAACCCACCGCAAAACCGCCTACCTAACTTGCCAAAGTAGAGCTAGGGCCTTCAGAGGCTACTCCGCCTCCGGTATCGCCCTAAATGCAGTAAGACAACAGTAGTAAAGAAGGGTTATCGAGAATGTAGTATTGAACGATTGAGGCATGAAAAAGCCCGCACCAGTGAAGGCGCGGGCGGAACTCTCGCC
>JANPOR010000378.1:0-3931 GCA_031428075.1 Hymenobacter sp.
TCGGCGGCCACGGGCTCAATGAGCCAGATGCCACGCATCAATTGGGAAGGTGCCTGGAAACCCGTCACGTGTAGAGCTAATTAGAAGCTCAAAGTTTGCGGGGTGCGGCAGAGATAAAGAGGACACGAAAAAGCCTTGCCAAGTGGGGCAGGGCGATTCCCATAAAACACAAACTGCCGCTAGCTGGGCCCCGTCCCAAGCGCCTGGGTCAGGCTGCGCACCTGGAATACGGCCTGCTGCGCGATGGCTTGCAGCAGGTGGACCGTGTAGGGCTTAGGCTGGCCCTGCCGGGTGTAGTAGAGCTGATTGCTGCGTTCCAAGTACGGCTCGGCCGGCGCGAGGCGCATTTGTGCCGCCTTGGGCGGCCCGTCGGCCGCCTCCGCGGCTGAGTAAGCCTGGGTCGCAAAGTCCGTGAGCACGTACGCGACGCGCCCATCGGCTACACGCAGCTGCACGGCCCACCAAAGCGTGGCCCGGGCCGGCACCATGACCGAGTACGTCCGCTTGGCCGTGGCTGTAGGGAAGGCCGTAGCCGTGGGGAAGCTTTCCCCCGTGGCAAACGGCCGGGGTAGGAACGCGGCCAGCAGCCCGCGTACCGAATCGGCGTGGACGCCGGCAGCCCCCACAGCGGCCAGCCAGCGCGCGGCCCGCGCGTAGAGCACGGCCGGGCCGACGCCGGTCGCCCGCACCGTGCCCGCGTACGTGATTTTGCCGCTGGTGCTGTCTAGGGGCAGCTGCGGCAACTGGGCGTGGCCGGGAAAACCGCCGAGCAACAGGAAAGCGAACCACTTCTTCATACCGGCAAGCTACCGCTTTTCGGGGCTGCGGCAAAAATGGGTGGCTGTTACTTAGCAGCGGATCATGACAGATTGGATTGATTAAAAAGCGTTCTCCCTCATGGCTTATTTATGTTTTTATTACATCCCAACAACAAAAAGCCCCGCCAGGTAGGGCGGGGCTGTAGTTCATTAGGCCATCATTGGGGTGAACCAGTCTTCATGGTGCAGCTTTTGACTACCTACCCGCCGACGGCGTTAACGTTTCAAGTTGCTTACTGCCCGTACTGCCGCCACCGGCCAACCGATGGGTGTTAATTGCAGTAAGGTGAACCACAAGCCTAGGGAGTGTTTACAGTTAGAGCCAGGTTAAGGCGGCAATCAGGCAGCAGGTGGCAAAATAATTGGCGGCCCGTTTATCAAAGCGGGTTGCCACGGCACGAAAACGCTTGAAGTCATTGATGGTTCGCTCAATCCGGTTTCGTTCTTTGTAGATTTCGGCGTCGGGTTCGATGGGTACTAGCCGGTTTTTTACCCGGAATCACGGCTCCGGCTCCGGACTGCGCGATTTGGACGCGCACGTATTCCGCGTCGTAGGCCCGGTCGGCCCAGACGGCCTGCCCCGCCCGCAGGTGGCTCCGCAGCAGCCCGAGGGCTTGCGGGCAATCGCCGGCTTGGCACCCGGTTAGGGCCAGGGCGCAAATTCGGCCGTGGGCGTCGCAACTCAGGTGGAGCTTGGTCGTGAAACCGCCCCGGCTGCGGCCAAGCACCTGGCCAACGGGGCTGTCTTTTTTTTCGCGCCGGCCGCCACTTGATGCGCACGTACGGCCGTGGCGTCCACCAGGAGCCGGTGCAAGCCCGTCACGTTTTGCACCTGGGCCAGCACCTGCGGCCACACGTCGGCCGGGCGCCAGCGCCGAAACCGGGCGTACACCGTGTGCCAGGGCCCAAACCGTTCGGCGGGCAAGTCGCGCCAGGACACCCCGCAACGGGCCCGCCAGCGCACGGCCTCGACAAACAGCCGCGTGTCGCGGGCCGTGGTGCCCGGCGACTGCGCTTGCCCAGGCAAGAGCGGTAAAGGCCGCTCCCATTGCGCGTCGGTCAGCATGCTGCGGTCTTTGTTCATGCCCAAAGGTCCACCCTAATTGTAAACACCCCCTATTTCGCGGTGGCGGTTGAAATACAAGGAGAACCCAGGGAGTAGAATAGCAAGAATCATAGGCATTAGACTTGTTCCCGAATAAGGAGTGGCTGAATTTTTTTCGGCGCTTTTAACTCCTAGACGGTCTTTTTTGCTTGGTCAAGCCAGTATCCTTTGATTCTTTGAGCAGCTACTATTTCAAGCGCCAAATACTGCTTGGAAAACAACCGATTTCTTATTGAAGAACAAGTTTAATGAGTATTTTACAGCCTTTCCGTGATGCTCGCCAGCGGGCGCAGACCCACTTTGGGGCGCACAAAAAAGTCCGGCTCGCTAGCGAGCCGGTCTTTTTTGTTGTTCGCGGGGGCCAAATTCTGTTGGAAAAGGCACCAATCCTGGGATCGGGGGCCAGCACTGAGAAATACCTTTGCGTGTTATTCTGCCAGCCGCACGTTGCGGCCCCACTCCTACTCCGACCCATGTCCACCCTACATTTCAAGACGACCATCAACTGCGCCAACTGCGTGCGCGCCATCACCCCGGCCCTCAACGGCGAACCGGCCATCCAGGCCTGGGAAGTCGATACGACCGGTCCCGACAAGCTGCTCACCGTGCGCACTGACCTGGCGGCCGCTCAAGTCGAGGCTTTGGTGAAAGAAGCTGGCTTTCAAGCCCAGGCCATCTAAGCTAACCTGCTTTTTACTTCCTGAAAGTGCCAAAAAAAGAGCCCCGCCGAAGCGGAGCTTTTTTATTTGGGTGCCTGGTTACACAAACAGCCCGTCGACCGACAAGTACCGCTCGCCGGTGTCGTAGCAGAAAGTGAGCACCCGCCCGCCTTGGGGCACATCGGGCAGCTTTTTGGCGACTGCCGCCAGGCTAGCCCCCGACGAGACGCCGCAGAATAATCCTTCTTCGCGGGCCGCGCGGCGCGTCATCTCGTAGGCCTCGGCCTGGCTGACCAGGATAACCCCATCGAGGATGCTGGTGTGCAGGTTTTCGGGGATAAAGCCCGCACCGATGCCTTGGATGGGGTGGGGCCCCGGGGCCCCGCCACTGATGACCGGCGACGCTTCGGGCTCCACCGCGAAGGTTTTCATATTGGGATACAGTGGCTTGAGGACCTCCGTGACGCCCGTGATGTGCCCCCCGGTGCCCACGCCGGTAATGTGAAAGTCGAAGCCTTCGGGCGCGTCGCGCAGGATTTCCTGGGCCGTGGTTTCGGCGTGGATGCGCACGTTGGCCGGGTTGCTGAACTGCATGGGCATCCAGGCCCCCGGCGTGGCGGCCACTATCTCGTGGGCCTTTTCAATGGCGCCCTTCATACCTTTTTCGCGGGGCGTCAGCTCCAGGCTGGCCCCGTAGGCTATCATCAGGCGGCGGCGCTCAATACTCATGCTCTCGGGCATGACAAGCGTGACTTTGTAGCCCTTCACGGCAGCCACCAGGGCCAGGCCCACGCCGGTGTTGCCGGAGGTAGGCTCCACAATAACGCTGTCTGCGGTGAGAATACCGTCTTTCTCTGCCTGCTCAATCATCGCCAGCGCAATACGGTCCTTAATGGACCCGCCGGGGTTAGCGCGCTCCAGCTTCACCCATACCTCCACGTCGGGCCGGGTGGCGGCAAACAATTTATTGAGGCGCAGCAGCGGGGTGTTGCCGATGGTGTCAAGAATACTATTGGCTTTCATTTGTTTAATGGGCGAGTTAGTGTGCGAGAGGGTACGGGAGATAAGAACTAACAAACCGTTGCGAGCTTTTGAACCGATTCAAGAAACGACTGGCTCGCCACCTTGCTTTTCACTCCTTATCAAATGGAAAACATGACCTCGCTGGCGGGGTCTTCGGCGCGGGAGATGTGGATTTGGGCACGATGATAGACGCGGGAGTGCGAGGGTACGCTTTCAGTGAGCCAGACGTTGCCGCCGATGATGCTGCGGGTGCCTACCACCGTGCTGCCACCCAAGATGGTGGCGCCGGCATAAATCACCACCTGGTCTTCAATGGTGGGGTGGCG
>JANPOR010000379.1:0-3868 GCA_031428075.1 Hymenobacter sp.
GCCAAGGAGCTCCAGCGCGCCGCCCAGCCCTGGGACTGGTGCTTCGTGGGGGCTCCCGAGGACCACGTGCACACCCCCGACGAGCTGGTGGATAAACGGGATATGGCCAGCATGTTGGCCCTCTACCAAGTGTTGCTACGCGAGTTGTAGTTGCGTGCCTACATTTACCGTCAAGCTTCTTGGTTTCTACTTATTTTTTGTTAGCATGACTCCATACCTCTACGCGGTGCCCGCGCTGGGCCTATTTGCACTCCTTTACACGTGGCTGCGCGCCGGCTGGGTAGCGCGCCAAGACGCCGGCGACGACCGCATGAGGACCATTGCCGGCTACATCGCCGACGGCGCCATTGCTTTCCTGCAAGCCGAGTACAAGGTGTTGGCCTTGTTCGGCCTGATTGCCGGAGCCTTCCTGTTTTATCTGGGCAGTACCAGCGGTAATTCTAGCCCGGTCATCGTCATTGCCTTCGTCATCGGCGGGGTGTTCTCAGCGCTGGCCGGCTTTATCGGGATGAAGATTGCCACCAAAGCCAACGTGCGCACCGCCCAAGCCGCTAAAACCAGTCTGAGCACGGCCCTGAACGTCTCGTTCTCGGGCGGCTCGGTGATGGGCATGGGCGTGGCCGGTTTGGCCGTGCTGGGGCTCGGGTCGTTGTTCATTGTATTTTATAAGATGTTTGTGCCCAGCGGCCTGGCCAACGGGCAAGAAATGGAAAAGGCCCTGGAAGTCCTCACCGGCTTTTCGTTGGGGGCCGAAAGCATTGCGCTTTTCGCCCGCGTGGGCGGCGGCATCTATACCAAAGCAGCTGATGTGGGGGCCGACCTCGTAGGCAAGGTTGAGGCCGGCATCCCGGAAGACGATCCCCGCAACCCGGCCACCATCGCCGACAACGTGGGCGACAATGTGGGTGACGTGGCCGGCATGGGCGCCGACCTGTTCGGCTCATACGTGGCCACCATTCTGGCCACGATGGTACTGGGCCGCGAAGTAAACCTGAGCAGTCCGGATCAGTTCGGGGGCCTCTCGCCGATTTTTCTGCCGATGGCCATTGCGGGCATGGGCATTCTGGCCTCGCTCATCGGCATCCTCTGCGTTCGGGTGAAAGAAGGCGGCAACGTGCAGGCCGCCCTCAACTTGGGCAACTACATTTCGGTAGCCGTCTCGGCGGTAGCTTCTTACGGACTCATCATGTGGATCATGCCGGCTGGTACCCTTGTCATCCGCGGCATTTCGTTTGATGCCATACACGTATTTTATGCGGTGCTCGTGGGCCTCGTGGTGGGCACCCTCATGAGCATCATCACGGAGTACTACACGGCCATGGGCAAGCGCCCGGTGAACAGCATCGTGCAGCAAAGCAGTACGGGCCACGCCACCACCGTCATCGGGGGGCTGGCCGTGGGCATGGAGAGCACCGTGCTGCCCATCCTGGTATTGGCCGCCGGTATCGTGCTGAGTTTCCGGGCCGCGGGCCTCTACGGCGTGGCCATTGCGGCGGCCGGCATGATGGCCACCACGGCCATGCAGCTCGCCATCGACGCCTTCGGGCCCATTGCCGACAATGCCGGGGGCATTGCCGAAATGAGCGAGCTACCCAAAGAAGTGCGCGAGCGCACCGACATCCTGGACGCCGTGGGCAACACCACGGCCGCCACTGGCAAGGGCTTTGCAATCGCCTCGGCGGCCCTCACCTCGCTGGCCTTGTTTGCCGCCTTCATGGGCACGGCCCACATCAACACCATCGACATCAGCAACGCCGACGTACTGGCGGGCCTCTACGTGGGGGCCATGATACCGTTTATTATCTCGGGCCTGGCCATTGCCGCCGTGGGCCGCGCCGCGATGGCGATGGTGCAGGAAGTGCGCCGCCAGTTCCGCGAGATTCCGGGCATCATGGAAGGTACGGCCCGGCCCGAGTACGAGAAGTGCGTGGCCATTTCGACGGCCGCCGCCATCCGCGAAATGATTTTGCCGGGGGCCATCGCCCTGCTCTCGCCCATCCTCGTCGGCTTCCTGTTCGGCCCGAAGGTGCTGGGCGGTCTGCTGGCCGGCGTGACGGTGAGCGGCGTGCTGATGGCCATGTTCCAGAGCAACGCCGGCGGTGCTTGGGACAATGCCAAGAAGTCTTTCGAAAAAGGCGTGCTGGTGCACGGCGTGATGCAGTACAAGGGCTCCGAAGCCCACAAAGCCTCCGTGACCGGCGACACCGTGGGGGACCCCTTTAAGGACACGTCGGGCCCCAGCATGAACATTCTCATCAAGCTCATGAGCATCGTGTCGCTGGTCATTGCCCCGCACATTGCCGCGAAAACGGCCGCCCCCGGGGCTGCCGCCGCACCCGAAAAAGCGCGCGTAGAGCAGGTTCTGCGCCCCAGCGTGCGCTACGTCGAAACGCTGGCCCCGACCGCGGCCCGGGTGCTTTACACGGCGTGGCGCGAGGTCAAATAACCGCGGCCACGGATTGGGCGCGTTCGTCCAACTCTGGGGGCCATGAGTTCTAAAAGATCCGCTCCGGCGGGTCTTTTTTGCTTTCGGGCGGGGAGGCGTGGCCGATTGAGCCGTTCTTAAAACTCGCTCAATCCAATAAATCCGTGGGCCAGACAGTAGCTTTACGGCTTCATTAGCTACCCGCACCGCATGGGCTCGTCCCCCAACATCACCCTCCACGACAAAGCGTTTCGTCCCTACTTCTCGGCCGCCGATCTGGCCGCGGCCGTCGACCGGCTCGCCGTCCGTCTCAACGCCGACTATGCCGGCCGCCGGCCCCTATTCGTGGTGGTGCTGACGGGGGGGTTCATGTTTGCTTCGGACTTGCTCAAGCGCTTCACCGGCGACTGCGAGATTGTATTTATTCGGGTAGCGTCGTACGAAGGCACCGGCAGCACCGGCAAGGTGCACGAAATCATGGGCTTGCGCGAAGACGTGCAGGGCCGCGACCTGATTTTGGTCGAGGACATCGTGGACACGGGCACCACCCTGCACCACTTGCTGCCCACGCTGCGGGCCCACCACCCGGCGTCTATCGAAATCGCGGCCTTGTTCTTTAAGCCCGCCAGCCTGCGCTACGACCTGCTGCTGAACTACGTCGCCCAAGAAATCCCCAATGACTTCGTGGTCGGCTACGGCCTCGACTACGACGGCCTCGGCCGCAACCTGCCCGAAGTGTACGTGGCCGTGTAGGGCCCCAGCCCCGGCCTTTGTTACGGATTGATTAACTTTCCCCAACCAACCCACCGTGCGCTTGCCGCAAAGTTTCTGTTCTTCATGCTGAATATCGTACTGTTCGGCCCGCCCGGCGCGGGTAAAGGCACCCAGAGCCAAAAGCTCATCGCCCGCTACAAACTCGTCCACCTGAGCACCGGCGACCTGCTGCGGGCCCAGATTGCCCAAGGCACCGAGTTGGGCCTGCGGGCCAAGAAGCTGATGGACGAAGGCCTGCTGGTGCCCGACGAGGTAGTAATCGGCATGATTGACAACGCGCTGAACGCCAACGTCACCGCGGCGGGCTTCATCTTCGATGGCTTCCCGCGTACCGTGCCGCAGGCCGAGAGCCTCGACCGCCTGTTGGCGCAGCACCGCGTCCAAATTGGCTGCATGGTGGCTCTCGAAGTGGGAGAGGAGGAGCTGGTGGCGCGCCTGATCGAGCGTGGCAAAACCAGTAACCGCCCCGACGACCAGGACGAAACCAAAATTCGTCGCCGCGTGACGGTATACAACAGCGAAACCGCCCAGGTAGCCGGCTACTACGCCGCCCAGCACAAGTTCTACGCCCTTAATGGCATCGGCACCATTGACGGCATTTTTGGCCAGACCTGCGCCATCATCGACCAGCACCAAGCCGCCGCGAACGAAGCGCTGGCGGCCGCGGCC
>JANPOR010000380.1:0-12105 GCA_031428075.1 Hymenobacter sp.
GGCCATGCTCGAAAGCATTGCCCGCAGCTACGGCCAGCGCCTCGGCCACCTCAAAAAGGTGCGCGTGAACACCGTGTCGCAATCGCCGACCAAAACCGCGGCGGGCACCGGCATCAGCGGCTTCGACGCATTTTACGAGTACGCCAATAAGATGTCGCCTCTTGGCAACGCCCCCGCCGACGCTTGCGCCGACTACTGCATCTCGCTGTTTTCGGACCTGACGCGTTACGTGACCATGCAGAACCTGATGCACGACGGGGGCTTCAGTACCACCGGTATCTCGCAGGAAATGGCGGATTTGATGGTGAAGTCCGCTTCGTAGCGTCTTTGGAATCCAAAGAAGCCCGGCTGCAACAGCAGCCGGGCTTCTTTTTGCAATTTAGCGAAGCAACGAACCGTTCAATCACGGCATCCTGCCTTTCCTAGACACTCCTGCCTAACCATAATTGACGCATGCTGCTACTTTCGAGCTATGCTTTTGTCGTTGCGCTACGCCTGCTGGCGGGCCCGGCCGCGCCGCTTCCCGGGGGCTCCTCGGCGGAAACTGTTCTCAGCGGCCATTTCGACCATGCGCCGGCCGGTGACACGGTGCGGCTGTGGTACGGCAGCGGTAAGGCTCAGACAGTTCTGGGCCCGGCCGGCGATTTCAAGCTCGTGATAAAAGACTTGAAAGATGCTAACTCGGCTATGCTGCAGTACAGCCGCCAGCACACCAGCATCTACTTAAGTCCCGGCGACCAGTTGCGGATCACCCTCGACTTCCCACGTTTTGACGAGACATTGCGCTACACCGGGCGCGGAGCCGACGCCAACAACTACCTGGCGCAGTCGCTGTATAAATTTGAGTACGGCCCGGCCGGCGCCGTGCCGCGTCCTCAGGAGCAGCTTACGCCCGCCACCACGCCTGAGCAGGCGCGCCGGTCCGCAGATGCGTTCCGCCAGCAGCGGCAAGCTTTCCTGGCGGCTTACGCTAAAACTCATCCGCTGCCGGCTGCTTTTCAGCGCACTGAAGCCCTTGATATCGACTTGGAGTGGGGCAGGAACCTACTTGACTACCCCGCCTACCACCACTTCGCCGCGAAGCAAGTGGCAGTGCTTCCTCCCAACTATTTTGATTTTCTGGGGCAGCTGCCGCTCAAAAAGCTGGACAGCCAAGTAAAGCGCGAGCCGGTGCTTCGGTTTATAAATTCTTACGCCGGCCGCTTGCTGCCCGAAGGCCAGTTGAGCGCGGATCCTGCTACTGCCGGCCGCTTGTACGCGCAGGCCACGGCTGATTTTGGCCTCACCCGCGCCCGCGACCAAGCGCTGTACCAACTGCTCAGCTTTCAGTTGGTGGAAGGCGACGCGGGGGCCGTGCTGGTGGCTTACCCCACGTTTCGGGCGCAAAACCGCGATTCGACCCTGGCGCGGTACATGCACGACCAGGTAAGCCAACAGAGCCGGCTGCTGCCCGGCCAGCCGGCCCCGGCGTTCACGCTCCGCGATGCCAATGGCCAGCCGGTATCGCTGGGCGACTTCCGGGGCAAGGTGGTGTACCTCGACTTCTGGGCCAGCTGGTGCCGGCCTTGCATGGCCGAGGTGCCGGCTGGCGTTGAGCTGAAAAAGCAGTTTGTGGGCCGCGATGTGGTGTTCCTCTATATTTCTATTGACCGGCGCGCCGATGATTGGCGAAAAGCCCTGGCGATGCAGCCGCTTACCGGCCCCAGCAGCGTGCACTTACTCAACCAAGAGGCGTGGCCAAAGTCGGCAGGCGAAACGTACCAGGCGACGGCAATTCCTAGCTATTGGCTTATTGGGTGCGACGGACGCATCAAGCGGGCGCACGCCCCGCGTCCCTCGTCCGGGACTGAAATCGTGGCTGCCATCGAAAGCGCATTGCGGGAATAGGGCCCCTGCGCACAAAATCGGCCTTCGTCGAAACTTTCGTTTTGAGCAAAGAAGGCAGGTCGTTGCCGCCGCGCGAGGGGCCCGAACTTTTCTGCGCGGCGGTGGAGAATATTGCTACGCGGGCACGGGAAGGGCCGGCTGTGGCGCGTCGTTGGCTCTGGGCGCCTGGGGGCCCCCGTGCTCGGCATTGGGCTTGTAGTTCTTCTCCATTTCGGCCAGCTTTTCCTTGCCGTAGGCGAAGCGGGTGATGAGCACGTAGAGCACTGGCACGATAAAAATGGCCAGGCCCGTGGCCGCCAGCATGCCGCCGAGTACCGTCCAGCCCAATGTTTGGCGGCTTTGGGCTCCCGCGCCGGAGGCGAACACCAAGGGCAGGATGCCTAAAATGAACGCCAGCGAGGTCATGATGATGGGGCGCAAGCGCAGGCGCACCGCCTCCAGCGTGGCTTGCACCAGCGGCATCCCCCGGTCGACCCGCTCTTTGGCGAACTCGATGATGAGGATGGCGTTCTTCGCTGACAAGCCAATCAGGGTAATCATGCCAATTTGGGCGTACACGTTATTCGTGAGCTTGGGTAGGAAAAACAGCGCCAGGATGGCCCCGAAAATCCCCACCGGCACCGCCAGCAGCACTGAAAATGGTATCGACCAGCTTTCGTAGAGGGCCGCCAGGAACAAAAACACGAATATGATGGACAGCGCGAAGATGTAAATGGTCTGGCCGCTGGCCAGCAACTCTTCGCGGCTCAGGCCCGAGAATTCGTAGCCGTAGCCCTGCGGCAGGTTCTGGGCCGCCGTTTCCTGCAAGGCCTTGATGGCGTCGCCGGAGCTGTAGCCCGGAGCCGGGTTGCCGTTTATTTCGGCCGAGCGGAACAGGTTGTAGTGCGAAATGAGCGGCGCGCTCTCGCTGCGCTTGTAGGTAGTGAGGGTGCTCAGGGGCACCATGCCGCCGGCGCTATTGCGCACGTAGTACTGGCCCAGGTTGGCGATGTCGCCGCGGTAGGTGGAGTCGGCCTGGGCCACCACCCGGAAAGTACGGCCGTAAAGCGTGAAGTCGTTGATGTAGGCGCTGCCCAGGTAGGTGCGCAGGGCCCCGCCGATGTCGGCAATCGAAACGCCTAGTTTCTTAGCTTTTTCGCGGTCGATATTAAGCTGATAGCTCGGCGTGCTGGCGGTGAAAAACGAGAAGCTCGACGCAATTTCCGGCCGCTTGCGGATGGCCCTCAGGAAATTTTGCAGGTTGGCGTCGAAGGTCCGCACGTCGCCGCCCGCCTCGCGCTCTTGGAGGATAAACGAGAAGCCGCCCGTGTTGCCCAGGCCCGGAATGGCCGGCGGTGAAATCACCACCGTCGTGGCTTCTTTGAAGCGGGCCATGCGCTGCTGCACGGTGGCTATCAGGCCCTGTAGCTGCAGGGCCTTTTCCTCGCGCTGGTCCCAGGGCTGAAGCTGGCAGAAGATGGTACCCGAGTTCGATTTGGAGGAGAAGTTTACCGCGTTCAGGCCCCCGAGGGCCGCAAAGTGGGCAATGCCTTTGATTTGTTTCAGCTCCTTCATCATTTCCTTTAGCGTGCCCACGGTGCGCTGCGTGGAGGCGCCTTCGGGTAGGTTGAAGGTGATGATGACGCGGCCTTCGTCCTCGGTGGGCAGGAAGCCGCTGGGCTTGCTGCGGAACAGCAGGAAGGCCCCCACCACGATGCACACCAGGATGACCACCACGAAGCGCGAGTGCTTGATGCCGCGCTGCACGCCGTTGCCGTATTTTTCCGTTATGCGGCCAAACCAGTTGTTAAACTTGAAAAACAGCTTGTCGAGGCCCCGGGAGTTTTCGTCGCGCTTGTTGGGCTTCAGCAGCAGCACGCACAGGGCCGGCGTGAGCGACAAGGCCACGAAGGCCGAAATCAGTACCGAGATGGCGATGGTGATGGCAAACTGCTGGTAAAGCCGCCCCGTAATGCCTGGAATAAAGCCCACCGGCACGAACACCGCCGCCAAAATGAGCGCGATAGCGATGACCGGGGCCGAAATTTCGCGCATGGCTTCCAGCGTGGCATCGAGCGGACTCATGTCGCGCTCGTTCATGTTGTGCTCCACGGCTTCCACCACCACGATGGCGTCGTCGACCACGATGCCGATGGCCAGCACGAAGCCAAACAGCGTCAGCGTGTTGATGGTGAAGCCCAGCGGAATAAAGAGCGTGAACGTGCCCACAATCGACACCGGAATGGCCAGCACCGGGATGAGTGTCGAGCGCCAGCTTTGCAGGAACAGGAACACCACGATCACCACCAGCAGCAGGGCCTCCAGCAGCGTGTGCACCACCTCGTTGATGGACACTTTTACCACGCTCGCGGCCTCGAAGGGCACGATGTAGTCGAGGTCGGCGGGAAACTGTTTTTTGAGCTGGTTCATGGTTTCCACCACGTTGTCGTAGGTGGCCAGGGCGTTGGCCCCGGGGGCCTGGTACACGAGCAGGTAGGCGGCGCGCTTGCCGTCGACAAACGAGTTGTTGGCGTAGTTGAACTTGCCTAGCTCCAAACGGGCCACGTCTTTGAGGTAGACGAGCGAACCGTTTTGCGGGCGGGTTTTGACGATGACGTTCCCGAACTGCTCCAGCGTAGCGAGGCGGCCCTGTACCGTGACGACGTACTCGAACGACTGCCCCAGCTGCGCCGGTGGGGCCCCGATGGAGCCGGCCGCAATCTGCGCGTTTTGTTCCTGCAAGGCCGCTGAGATGTCGGCGGCCGTCACGCCGAGCTGGGCCAGCTTGTCGGGCTTGAGCCAGAGGCGCATCGAGAAGTCGTCGGCCCGCGACACGATGTCGCCCACGCCCTTGGTACGCAGCAGCGCGTCCTTGATGAACACGTTGGCGTAGTTGTCGAGGAAGGTGGTGCTGTGGCCGCCCTTGGGAGAAAACATGGCCACCAGCATCAGAATGCTCGGATTGCGCTTGCGCACGGTCAGGCCCAGACGCTGCACGTCCTGAGGCAGGGTGGGCAGGGCGATGCCCACGCGGTTCTGCACGTCGAGGGCGGCGATGTTGATGTCGGTGCCGACGTCGAAGTTCACCGTCATGCTCATCTGCCCGTTGCTGGTGCTGTTGCTTTGCAGGTAGGTCATGCCGGGCGTGCCGTTCACCTGCACCTCTACGGGCGTGGCCACGGTCTGCTCCACGGTTTGGGCATCGGCCCCGATGTAGTTGCCCGACACCGACACCGTGGGCGGCGTGATTTCGGGGTACTGTCCAATGGGCAGCTTAAGTATTGCCAGCACGCCCAGTAGCAAAATCACCAGCGAGGCCACGATGGCCGTGACGGGCCGCCGGATAAAGGTTTCTGCAATCATAATGTCTTAGCTAACGCACCCTGTGCCGAAACGCAACTAGTTACTTGGCCGCTCTGCTGCCCGTGGAGCCCACGGCCGGCTGAGGACCCGCCGTGCCTTGGGCGCTCACCTGAATCTTGCCGCCGTCGCGCAGCTTCTGCACGCCTTCGATCACGATTTTCTCGCCCTCCTTGATGCCGCTGAGCACCACCACCTGGTTCACCAGGCGGGGCCCCAGTTGCACTTTGCGCTGCTGGACGCTGTCGCTAACGGCTACGTACAGGAAGTTTTCGCCCATCTGCTCCACAACGGCCTTGGACGGCACCACCAAGCGGTTACCCGACTGCTTATTGAGCACTTTCAGCACGCCGCTCAGGCCGTCTTTGAGTTGGCGCTTGGGGTTGGCAAACTGTACCCGTACCGTGAGGGTGCCGGTTTGGGCGTTCACGCCCCGGTCAATGGCCCGAATTTTACCGGGTTGGCCGTAGGGCTGGCCGCTGGGCAGCACGAAGCGCAAGGTAGAGTCGGTCTGGCCGCTGCCCTGCGCTTGCAGGGCCGTGAAGCGTGGGATGTCCGTCTCGGTTACCACAAAATCCACACCCACTGGGTCCTCGCTCGAAATGGTGTTCAGTAGCGTGCTGCCGGCGCTCACCTGGGTGCCGAGCCGCACCTGCGAGATGCCGATGCGCCCCGAAAACGGCGCTTTGATGGTGGCGAAGCTGAGGTTGGTGCGGGCGATGCTCACGGCCGCTTCGGCCCCAGCCACCTGGCTGCCGGCCGTAGTCGAGGTCGTCACAGCGTTTTCGGCCACTTGGCGGGCAATGGCGTCTTGCTGAAGCAGGCGCTGGTAGCGGTCCGCGTTCACACCGGCGTTCTGGGCCGTGGCCCGGGCGCCGCGCAGGCCGGCCAGGGCCTGCTGGTAAGCCGACTCGTACTGGCGCTTGTCGATTTCATAGAGCGTCTGGCCCTTTCTTACCACTTCGCCTTCCTTGAAAAACAGGCCCGTCACGAAGCCCGTTACCTGCGCGCGCAACTCCACGCTGTTGAGGGCCACCACTGTGGCGGGGTACTCGTCGTAGTAAACGGCGTCGGTGGTGCGGGCGGCCGCCACGCTCACGGCGGTGGGCGGCGGGGCCGCGTTTTTCGGTTGGTCGGCGTCTTTTTTGCCGCACGCGGCCCCGGCCATTAGGCCCAGGGCGGCGCACAGGGCTACATACTTGCTGTTCATGGAGCGTAAGCGAAACAAGGAAATCAATAGTTGGTGGGCAACGTGCCCAGGGTGCGCAGCAGCTCCACCTTGTTGGTCAGCACCTGAAATAGGGCGCTGTAGTAGTTGAGTTGGGACGTGCGCAGCGTGGTTTGGGCGATGAGCAGGTCGAGGTAAGCCTTCACGCCCTCATGGTACTGCAAATCGACCACTTTGTACACTTCCTTCGACAACTCCAGGTTGCGCTTGCCCACGATGTAGTCGCTATAGTAGCCCTTGTAGGTAGCCAGGGCCGTCGCGTACTCGGTCGTAATCTGGTTGCGGGTACCGAGCAGGTCTTGGTCGAGGCGCTGGCCCTGAATGTGGGCTTTTTTCAAGTTTTGGGTGCGGCGAAAGCCCGTGAAGATGGGCAGTGCCGCCTGCAGGCCGGCGTAGGAATTCGGAAAGCGCTGGCTGTACTGGTCGCTGAAAGCGTTGTTCTGGTACACCAAGTTGTAGTTGCCAAAGGCCGAAAGCGACGGTAGGAAGCCCAGTCGGTAATACTCAATGGTGAGGCCTTGCAACGATTTTTGAGTCAGTACCTGTTTGTATTCGATGCGATTGCCAGGGTTCAAGCGCTCTAGGGTGTCGGCCGCGGCGTCCTGCTCCAGGCGCAGGGTGTCGTACTGGAGTTGCACCGGCCGCTCCGCCGACACGCCTATGAGCTCTTGCAGGTAGGCCGTTTTGGCATTCACGGCTTCCAGGGCCTGCTTGCGGCCAGCCAGCGAGTTATTGAGCGAAATTTCGGCCTGCAGGTAGTCCGTTTTGTCGGCAAGGCCGGCATCGTAGCGGGCGCGGGCATCCTTGAGGTTGCGCCGTAGCCGCGTGATATCTTCCTGAAACACTTCAAGCTGGCGCTGCGAAAGCAACACGTTGTAAAACCCTTTACTTACGGCCGATACTGTACTGATCCGGGTGTTGGCCGTGTTTTGGCCGGCGGCCAGCCGCGTGTAGCGGGCCCCGCGCGAGGCCAGGCGCACATCGTTGTTGTAAAGAACCTGGGTGCCACTCAGGCCTAAGGTCGTCACGTTGCGCACCCCTAGCTGGCGCGGCGTGCTGACGCCTGTCGTGGCGTCGGGAAAGACGGTGTAGGGCAGCCTAAAGTAGTGCTGGGCCGTGCTCGTAAGCCCTATTTGCGGCAGCCAGGCCGCCCGCGCGATGCGGACATCGGCCTCGTTACTCTCCTCGTCGAGGCGGGCTTGGCGTACCAGCGGCTGGTTGGCCAGCGCGTAGCTGAGGCACTGGGGCAATGTAAGGGTTCCGGCGGGCGGGGCTGGCTGAGATAATTCTGTCGGAGTAGTAGTGTTTTGAGTTGGGGAAATGGTGCGGTCCTGGGCATGCGCAAAGGCAGGCCAAAAGCAACAAGTCAACAAGGCTAGCCACCGGCTCCAGCTCCGGGCGACGCAAAATAGAAATTCCATAAGCTGTTGCAATCGCTTTGGTGCGGCAGATGTTTGTGCGTCCGTGACGGTCTTTCAGGCGCAAAGTACAAACGAATAAAACGGCCGGCGATTAAAAAAAGCTCCGCCAGCGGGGCGGGGCTTTTTACTGGTTCAGTCATGCTCTGCTGGTCGCTACTACTTTTCCGCGCCCACGGGCGCGCCCACATTGTGCAGGTTGGCGGCCACCAACGGGTCGGGGGTGATGCTGCTCATCGCCACCTGCACTTCGTTCATAAATCCGGAAATTACCTTGTCTTTGCTGGCCAGCAGGGCCTCGTAGCCGTCTTTGGCCACTTGAGCGGGGTCGGCTTTCGAGCCTTTGGCCACCAGCTTCAAGCGCTCCATATCGATCTTGTGGAAAAAATCGGTGTTGGCCACGCCCGTCTCCAAGAGGGTAATGGTGGCTTTGATTTACTTCGCCTCCTCGCGCACGGTTTCGGTGAAAGACGGAACGAAGGCCTTGGGGCCGTGGTACACCGGTTGCAGGGGCCCCGGCAGTTCGCCGCCGACGCTCGACACCTGCAAAATCTTGCCTTCGTTGCGGGCCACGATGACGAGGTTGTACTTGTCTTGGGCGAAGCACTTGGCCAGCTCGTGGCTGATGCCATCGATAGCCCCGGTGATGAGAGCGGTTCGTTGGTCTGCCATAACGGGTAGAATCGTTAGGTGGTAGACGTAAATCCTAACAGAAGCAGTCCGAACGCAGTTATTGCTGGGCTTGGCCCGGCCCGCCGTTAGCCCAACTCCCAGCCGGCGCCGGCTGCCAGGGTCACGCCCACCGCATCGCCCGGGGCAAAAGCCGCGGTGCCGGCCCGGGCCCGGACGGTATGTTCCGGCAAGACGATTTCCAGCTCGTAGTAGCTACCCAAAAAGCGGACGGCCCGCACCGTACCCGGCAGCCCGCCGTCCGCCGGCCTCACCACAAAATCTTCGGGCCGCACCAGCAGCGCCGGGCCCTCCGCCCGGGGCCCGGCGGCCAGGGCCCGGCGGTCGGCGCCCCGCAGCAGATTATAATCGCCGAAGAGGCCGGCGGTGTACTCGTCCACCGGCTGCCGGTAAATGCGTTCCGGGGGCCCTTGCTGCACCAGGTGGCCTCGTCGCAGTACCACGATTTCGTCGGCCCAGGGCAGCGTGTCGGTCGCGTCGTGCGAGACCAGCAGGCAGGTAATGCCCAAGCGCTCCCCAATTTCCTCGATAACAGCTTGGAGCACCCGCTTGTGGTCCCGGTCCAGGTTCGAAAACGGCTCGTCGAGCAACAGCAGCCGGGGCGCGCCCAGCAGCAGTCGCGCCAGGGCCACCCGCTGCTGCTCGCCGCCCGATAGCTGGTCGGTGCGGCGGGTCCCCAGGTGGTCGATGCGGCACAATTCGTACACGGCCTGGGCTTCGGCGGCGGGCCGCTTGCTCGCGTAGCGCAACACCTGCTCGACGCGCAAGTGCTGCGGCAACTCCGAGCGCTGCGACAGGTAGGCCACACCCGCGTGGCCCGCCACCAGCGTCTCGGCCGGGCCGCGCACGCGGGTGCCGGCCACGCGCACCTCGCCGGCGCTGGGCTGCACCAGCCCGGCAATGATTTGCAGCAACGTGCTTTTGCCGGCCCCGCTTTCGCCGGCCAGCGCCAGCTTCTGGCCCCGGCGCTGCACGAAGCTGATGGGGTGCAACACCGTGATATCTTGCTCCGCCAAGCCAAGGCCGGCTACCGTTAGCAATTCCATGCGGGCTGATGGCCGGTGCCTAAAGTGAATTTTCCCAACAGCACGGTGTTCGCGGCCCGTTGGTACCAGTCGTTGTACACTAGCGCTACCTCACTCACTTCGAACGAACCAATAAAATATTGCCGGTATTTTTCTAGTATCATCAGTAAGCGTGCAGGGTTTAAAACCGGATTTCTGAACCGGATAACCGTAGCGTGCGCGGTTTGAATGCTGTAGCGTTGGTCGATGGATTGCTGCAAGCTGGAATTGCGAAAGTGGTGCCTGATTTCTTTCCGCAGTAGTTGCAGGCCGCTGCTTTGCGGGAAGCCCTGCACGATGACGCCGCCCGGGAAGGCCGTCAGGCCCGAGTATTCAACGCTGAACGGCCGGATTCCCCGGACTATAGCTTCTACTGCGCTCACGTAGTCGCTGGGGTCGATTACATGCAGCGCAAACCCGGGGTAGCAGGTGATGATGGACATGATGGTAAGGTGTATATCACCGGCGGGCTGGTAATACTGGTCCGGCTCGGACTGCCGAAAGTCGGCCATTATCCGTTCAATAATTGCTGTGATGTGAGCAGGTGGCCGGGCCAGCAGCGTGATGCCGCGCCGGGTGTCGTGCGGCGAGTCAATTAAAAAATCGGGTTCTGCTTCTCCGCGAGCAAATTTGGAAACGGCGGTGGCGCGCATCTCGTCGTAGTGCTCTTGCAGGTTCATGTCGATGGATACGGGTTGTGAGTAGCGCGGAGAAAGCGGTTCGGCAAAGTAAAAGCATGCCGGCTCCGCCTTGCGCACCAGGTTATTCCCAGGCGCTTCAGCTTTTAATTACCTTGGGGCCCTGAATCAACTCAATTGCTTTTTTATGAATAAACTGTTGCTTCTTCCGCTTGCCGGCACGCTGGCCCTGGCCGCGCCGGCCCGCGCCCAGGCCCCCGAAAAAACCGATGCCGCCGCCCTGGCTAAAATCAAGGACGAGGGCTTGAGCCGCTCCAAGGTGATGGAAACGGCCTTCTACCTCACCGACGTGTGTGGCCCGCGCCTGGCCAACTCCGAGGGCCTGGCCCGCGCCAATGAGTACACCAAGAAGCAGCTCACCCAGTACGGCCTCGTCAACGCCGCCATCGAGCCCTGGGGCGACTTCGGCCGCGGCTGGGATATCGACAAGTCCTACGTGGCCCTGACCAAGCCCTATTATCACGCTATGATCGGCGTGCCCAAAGCCTGGACGCCCAGCACACCCGGTGGGGCCCTGCGCAAGTCGGTGGCCTACGTGAATGCGAAAGAAGAAGCCGATTTGGATAAGTACAAAGGGCAGTTGCGCGACAAAATTGTGGTGCTGCCCGTAGCTACGCCGCCGCAGCCCAACTTCGAGCCCGACGCCAAGCGCCTCACCGCCGACGAGCTGCAAAAGCTGGCCGATGCCACAGATGGGGGCTTGCCCACTGCCGCTAACCGCCCCGCCGAAGTACCCGACGCCGCCCGCCTGGCCGCCCGGAAAGCGCAAATGGCCCTGCGCGCCAAGCTCAACGAGATGCTGTTAGCCGAAGGAGCCGCCGCCGTGCTCAGCGCCGGCCGCGGCACCGACGGCACCGTGTTCACCACCAACGGGGCCCCTTACGCCGCCGATGCCAAGCCGGTGCTGCCCGAGCTGGAAATGTCGGCCGAAGACCAACTGCGCCTTATCCGCCTCGTGGAGGCCGGCATTCCGGTGGAAGTGGAAATGGAAACCAAAACCCGCTTTCAAACCCAGGATTTGAAGGGCTACAACGTCGTGGCCGAAATTCCTGGCACCGACCGCAAGCTGAAAAACGAAGTGGTGATGCTCGGCGGCCATCTCGACTCGTGGCACGCCGCCACCGGGGCCACCGACAACGCCGCGGGCTGCGCCGTGATGATGGAAGCCGTCCGCATCCTCAAAGCCACTGGCCTAAAGCCCCGCCGCACCATCCGCATTGCGCTGTGGGGCGAGGAAGAGGAGGGCCTGCACGGCTCGCGCAACTACGTGAAAAACCACTTCGCCGACCCCGCTACCATGCAGCTCAAGCCCGACTACGAGAAGCTGGCCGCCTACTTCAATCTCGACAACGGAGCCGGCAAAATCCGTGGTATCTACGCCCAGGGCAACGAAGCCGTTAAACCCATCTTCACGGCCTGGCTCGCACCGTTTGCCGAAATGGGGGCCGCCACCGTGACGCTGCGCAACACCGGCAGCACCGACCACGTGGCCTTCGACGCCGTGGGCCTGCCTGGCTTCCAGTTCATCCAGGACGGGCTTGACTACTTCGCCCGCACCCACCACTCCAACCAAGATACCTACGACCGCCTCGTGGCTGACGACCTCAAGCAGGCCTCGGTCATTGTGGCTTCCTTCGTGTACGATGCCGCCATGCGCGACCAAAAGCTGCCCCGCAAGCCGCTGCCGGCGCCCACGCCGCCCCGGCCGCAGTAGGGCCCAACGCCAAATAAAAATCCCCGGGCCGGTGGGGGGGGGGTTTTAAATTGGGGTGGGGGGGCGG
>JANPOR010000381.1:0-10487 GCA_031428075.1 Hymenobacter sp.
CCCGATTCCTCGCCGCGCTCGGAATGACGACGAAATCCCCCAAACAGAATTAAAAAATCAGCCCCAAACAAGACTTTGAGGCAAGTCTGTTCGAAGGATATGTCTAACGGGCTTCCACCGCCGTGATTTCGGGCACGGCTCTGCGCACGCTGTCTTCGAGGCCGGCGCGGGTCATCGGCGACATAGGGCAGGCCCCGCAAGCCCCTTCCCATTCGAGCTGCAACACGCCCTCGGTGGTGATGTTGGCCACGCGTACGTTGCCGCCGTCGGTGGCCAGGTAGGGGCGCAGGTCATCGAGTGCAGCTTCGATGCGGGGCAGAAGGGGATGGTCGAAAGTCATGTGCTTCTGTTTTAAATCTTGTCTAACGCTGCATTTCCACAACCGTGGTTTTGGGCGCGATGTTGTTGCGGATGCTGACCTGGCGGGCAACGGCCTCGGCTAGGTTGGTGAAGGCCTGGCCGACTGCCGAAGTAGGGTCGAGCACAGCGGGCTGGCCCTGGTCGCCGCTCTCGCGGATGCTCTGCACCAGCGGGAGTTGGCCCAGCAGGGGTACGTCGTGTAGCTGGGCCAAGCGCTGGCCGCCATTCTCCCCAAAGATAAAGTATTTGCTGTCGGGCAATTCGGCCGGTGTAAACCACGCCATGTTCTCGACCACGCCCAGCACGGGCACGTTGATTTGCGGCTGGCGGAACATCTGAAGGCCCTTTTGGGCGTCGGCCAGGGCCACGCGCTGGGGCGTGGTCACGATGACGGCCCCCGTCACGGGCACCGACTGCACCAGGGTGAGGTGGATGTCGGAGGTGCCGGGCGGCAGGTCGAGTAGCAGGTAGTCCAGCTCGCCCCACTCCACTTCGGTGATGAACTGCTTGAGGGCCGACGAAGCCATGGGGCCCCGCCACACGACGGCGCTTTCGGCCGGGGCCAGGAAGCCGATGCTCATCAGCTTCACGCCGTAGCGCTCGATGGGCTGGATGAGGTTCTTGCCGTTGGAGCCCTCGAACACGTGGGGCCGGGCGTCTTCCACCCCGAACATCACCGGCATGCTGGGCCCCGAAATGTCGGCGTCAATCAAACCTACCTTGGCCCCTGTAGCAGCCAGGGCCACCGCCAAGTTGGCCGTAACGGTGCTTTTGCCCACGCCGCCCTTGCCCGAGGCAATGGCGATGATGTTCTTCACGCCGGGCAGCAGGTCGTTGTTGTTGCGCAGGGTGGTCACCCGCGAAGTCATGGTAATTACCACGTTGGCATCTTTGTCCACCATCGTGTGGATGGCCCGCTCGCAGGCGTCGTGGATGAGCTGCTTGAGCGGACAGGCTGGCGTGGTGAGCACCACGGTGAACGCTACGGTAAGGCCCTCAATGTGAATGTCCTCGACCATCTTGAGGGTCACCAGGTCCTGGCCTAGGTCGGGTTCCTCCACGTAGCTGAGGGCCTTGAGGACGGCTTCTTTGGTTATCGGCATGGTGTATTCGCACCCCATGTAAGGGCTGCTGCAAAGGTAACCCCGGAACGAGCGGCGTAGTTTACTCAGGGCGTGCTGTCGTGGGCACAGGCCCGGCCGCGGCGTGAAACTCGCGCCGCGGCCGGGACCGTTACGCGCCCTTTGGTGGTGCCGGGGTCTCCGAGGCCAGCAGGCCCGCCGGCACCTCCAGCTCGCCGCTGTGGAAGTTGATGAGGCCGTTGCGCTCGTCTTCGATGTTGGTGGCCTGGGTGTACACGTCGCCTGCGATGGGCCGGGCGCGCAGCTCCCGTTTGAAAGCGTGGATGCTGCTGGCGCGAGCCTCGGCATCCTGGGGGCCGCCGTAGTCGGGAAAACCAAAGCCGCCCCACTCGCTCACAATCAGGGGTTTTTGGCGGCGGTAGAAGAACGGGTCGCCGATGACGAGCGGGAAGGCGGCGGTGCCGTCCAGATCGCCACGTACGAGGCGGCCGAGTAACTCTTGCCAGCGGCCCAGGTCGGGGGTGTAGAGGTGGGCCGTCAGCAAGTCCGATTGCAGGCGGCCTTCGTGCGAGATGTGGTGCCAGCCGTCGTTGTCGACCACCAGAAACTGCGGATGGTTGATTTGGAGAAAATGGTACATTTCCACGATGTAGGCCCGGGTTTCGGGGTTGGTGGCAATGTCCTGGCAACCCCAATCCTCGTTATACAGGCTCCAGATGACCACCGAGGGGTGGGCTTCCATCAGGGCCAGCATCCGCATCAGTTCGGCGCGGTGGTTTTGGCGGCTGCGCGGGGTGGAGGAGTGCGGGCTGGGCACTTCCACCCACAGCAGCAGGCCCAACTCGTCGGCCAGGTTATACAGGCGCGGGTCGATACCGGCGATGTGGACGCGCACCAGGTTGCAGCCCAGGGCCTGCATGGCGTGGAAGTGGCGGCGGATTTCCTCGTACGTGGCCGTGCCGGGCTGGTAGAGAATGCCGTCGAGGTACACCGGCTCGTTGTTGATATACACGTAGCGGCCCCGGCTCTCAATCTTACGCAGCCCAAACTGCGTTTCAATCTGGGCCGCGTAGCCTTCGGCGTCGATCAACTGCGCCACTAAGCGGTAGCGGTTGGGGGCGCCGGGGCCCCAGAGGCGGGTGGCGGCAGGCAGCTCCATCACCACGCGCTGCTGGCGCTGCCCGGCGGCCAGCAGCAGCGGGAAATCGGCCGTAGCCAGCGGGCCGGGCGTGGGCGCGTCGCGCTCAAACACCTGCAAGCGAAGCGTATAAGTACCGGGGTCCTGGATGCGAGTGGTCAGGTTGAAGCGCACGAGGCGGTCCTCAATTACGCAGTCCACGCCCACACGCGAGCGCAGGCGGTTGCGCTCCACCATTTCGAGCCACACCGAGCGCACGGCCCCGGTTTGGGTTTGGTACCAGATGCCGCCGCGCTTGTACACGTGCGATTCCTGCTTGCCGCGGGGCGTTTCGGCGTCCATCGTGTCGGCCACGCGTACGGTCAGGCGATTGACAGGCCGCAGGAACTCGTGGCGCAGCTCGTACGAAAACGACGTGTACTCACCGTAGTGCACCTTTTCACCCTCAATTGTTTGCAGAGGGAAGCCGTTCAGCCAGACCCGCGTTTCGTAGCCACAGGCCCCAAAAGTGAGCTGAAACAGCGAGTGCGGGTCGTCCTCGGCGCTGGCTGGCAGGTCGAATTCGCGCTCGTACCAGGCCACCACGTTGTCTTGCCAGGAGGCAGGATTGGCCTGCTGGCCGGCGCTGGCCATGTGGTCTTCTACCGAGCCGGGCCAATCGGCGGTGTGCTCGTAGGTGTGGCACAAGAACCAATTTTCGCGCAGGCCGGCGTCGTTCGCGTCGATCTCGAAGCGCCAGGTGCCGTCGAGCAGGAGGTAGTTGTTGGCCCGCGACACGGCGCGGGGCAGGGGGTTGGCGGTGCGCAGGTCAACGGGGGTAGCCGAAAAACCGAAGTTGGAAACGGGAGGATTCATGCAAAAGAAACAAGTTCAGAAATTGGGCGCAATGTCATCAAAACCGATGAAAACTGCACAGCAACGGCCCAACCGGACCACCGGTACTCGTTGCTAGCTGTTCGGTGTAAACCGCCGCAAGGTTTCCAAAGGCGGGAATTTATTTGGAAGCCGGTGCCGGTCCAGGGTCCCCCGCATGGCGAAAAAATCAATCCAACCCACTGATTTCCGCAGCTTCATGGTGCACAGTCAGTCAGGCTTTGCGCCGCCGATGCTGTTCAATTCTGTCCACCTCACGATGGAATTTTTTCGCAGCTCGGCTCGCCAAAACTTCTCCTGGCCAACTGGTACTTTCAAATAAACATCCCGGTAGTCGCCCGTACCGGCTGTCAGCCGCAGTTGCGACATAGTGGCCAACCAATCCTGCTGGCTGGCCTGGTCCATGTTGAAAAAAGTACTGGCTTCCCACAAAGAGCCATCCACCGCGCTGATATAAGCATTAGCCGTAAACCCGCGTTGGTTAAAGTAGGGCTTGGCTTGCAACACTTTCCGCACGTAAGCCAAGCTGTCTTTCGGCAGGGCCGACGTATAGTCAAACCCATTTACTTGGCTGAGGGTGAACTGTTGCGCATTGACCAGTTGGAAGACTTGCTCAATAGGCACGCCGACCTTGATACCCACCAATAGGTCGCCGGCCACGAACGGGTAAGCGTCTTCCGGTTCGGCTGGGCCAGCGGTCTCCTTTTTACAGGCGCTGAGAAACGCGCTGAAAGCCAGCAGCAACAAGACCAAACAACGGGTGAAGCTTTTCATTTTGATACTCATTAAAGGTTGGCGGTGCAACCCGAAGAGCCCCGCCAGGACCGAAAAGGTTGCACAGCCCCCGCCGCTGCTCACGTCTTCTGCTTTTTCTTCTTCGCGGCCGGAAACAGTACGTTGTTCAGGATGAGCCGGTAGCCGGGCGAGTTGGGGTGCAAGGCCAGGTCAGTGGGCTCTTCGCCGACCAGGTGCTGGTAGTCTTCGGGGTCGTGGCCGCCGTAAAATGTCCAAGTGCCCTTTCCCAGCGTGCCGTGCAAGTAGCGGGCCTCGCCGGTTTGCTTGGTGTCGCCCATGATCACTACGTCGGGCTTGATGAGGCTTTTGCGGAAGGCCGTGGTCTGGCCCATGAAGCCCTTAACAACTTTTTCGTGGTCCTGCGTCAGCATGGTGGGCACGGGGTCGTACTTGGCCGAAAAAGTAAAGAGCTGGAAGTAGTCGTTCTGTTCGCCCAGGCCCCGCTCGTAGGGTTGCATGTCGATATTGGAGTACTCGTACTGGTAGGGGTCGCGCACGAGCTGGAAGTTCTGGAAGGCCAGGCAGCGGTTGAAGTTGAGTTTGCTCTGGGCCTGCGGGTCGGCGGGGTCGCCGTCGTACATGCTTTCCACCATGTCCACGCCCAAGCCGGCCAGGGCGATGTCGTAGCTGTCCGTCGCCGAGCACATGGCGAACAAAAACCCGCCCCCGGCGATGAATTCCTGCATTTTCACGGCTACGGTGCCCTTCATCTGGCTCACCTTGGCGAAGCCGTTGCGCTTGGCGGCGGCCTCGGCGTCGCGCACCTGCTGCTGGTACCAGGGGTAGTTGCGGTACGAGGCGTAGAATTTGCCGTACTCACCGGTGAAATCTTCGTGGTGCAGGTGGAGCCAGTCGTACTTGGGCAGCACGCCGCTCAGGATTTCGTCGTCGTAAATTTTGGTGTAAGGAATTTCGGCGTACTCGAGCACCAACGTCACAGCGTCGTCCCAGGGCTGCTTACCCTTGGGCGTGTACACCGCAATTTTGGGCACCTTCTCTAGCTTCATCACGTCCATGTTGGCGTTGGGGTCGGCGATTTCCGAAAGAATACCGCTGTACTGCGCCTCGCTGATGACCGAGTAGCTCACGCCGCGGGCCGACAGCTCGGTTTCGGCCCCCGGCGTCACGTCGAAGGCAAACGAGCCGCCGCGGTAGTTCAGTAGCCAATCGACGGGCACTTCGCGCTGCAACAGCCAGAATGCCAGTCCGTAGGCCTTCAGGCACTCCTTCTGGGTGTTGTCCATTGGGATGAAAACGTGGTTGGCGCGCGCGGCCAGGGGCCCGGCCATGGCCAGCAGAAACGAAAGCAGAAAGTGCGAAAGCCGCATGATTTTTTGGAGTAAGAACGCATTCGCCCAACGGGACGGCCGCAATGCTGGTTCAAGTTAGGCGCGGCCGAGCGAACTTTGGCGCGGCCCCTCGCCTCATTGCGTAGGGCCCCCGCCGCCATGAACCTACTCGAAAACATCCGCGAAGCCTTCCGCTCCATCCGCAGCAACCTGCTGCGCACCGTGCTCACGGCCCTCATCGTCAGTATTGGCTTGTTCGCGCTGGTGGGCATCCTCACCAGCATCGACGCTATGAAGAACTCGCTGAACGAGACCTTTGCCAGCTTGGGCAGCAACTCGTTCGAAATTTCGGCCAAGGGCTACAATAACCGCTTCCGGCGCGGCGGCGTGCAAGCCAAGCAGTACCCGCCCCTCAGCCTGCTGCAAGTGCGCCAGTACAAGGCCCAGATGGGCGCCGAGGCCGAAGTGGGCGTGTCAGCCTTCGTTGCGGGCGCCACCGAAATCAAAGCTAATGGCACCAAAACTAACCCCAACATGCAGGTGGTGGCTGGCGACGAAAACTACTTGCGCATCCAAGGCTACAACTTGGCCCAGGGCCGCAGCTTCTCGCAGAACGAGCTGACGCGTGGGGCCAACGTGGTCATCGTTGGCGATGAAATCAAGCAGAAGCTGTTTCCGCGCCAGAGCCCGGTGGGGCAATATGTTACGGCCCTGGGCCGGCGCTTCCAAATCGTGGGCCTGCTGGCCCCCAGCGGCTCGTCGATGGGCGGGGGCGGAGCCGATCGGTTGGCCCTGTTGCCGCTCGAGACCGGCAACCAGCTGCCCCGCCAGGGGGCCCTCACTTACGCCCTAAAAACCGCCAGCTCGCGCCCGGCGCTGCTGCCCTACCTCCTCGACCAGGCCACCGGCACTATGCGCAGCGTGCGCCACGACCGCCTGGGCCGGTCCGATTCGTTTGAAATCGAAAGCAGCGACTCGCTGGCCAACACCCTCGACGATTTGTCGGGCAAGATGCGGGTCGGCGGCGGCACCATTGCTTTTATCACGCTGCTCGGTGCCAGCATCGCCCTGATGAACATCATGCTGGTATCCGTGACCGAGCGCACCCGCGAAATTGGCATTCGCAAGGCCCTGGGGGCCACGGCCGTCCAGATTCGGCAGCAGTTCCTCATCGAGGCCATCGTGATTTGCGTGCTCGGCGGGGCCCTGGGCATCGGACTGGGCGTGCTGGGCGGTAACGGCGTGGCGCTGCTTATTGGCAGTGGCTCGTTCTACGTGCCGTGGCTGTGGATGCTGTTGGGCCTGGCCATTTGCGTGACGGTGGGCCTGCTTTCGGGCTCGTACCCGGCCGGCAAAGCGGCGGCCCTGGATCCGATTGAGAGCCTGCGCTACGAGTAAAGTTCAAGATCATACATTTGCATAAATTCTCATTTGTGCAAATTGCTATGCTGACTCCCATCAACCTTCGTTTCGCCCAGCTCATTAAGGAAATTGGCTTGAACAAAAACGCCTTCGCGCAGTCGCTGGGCAAAACCGCCAGCGTTGTTCAGCACCTCATCGACGGGCGTAACAAACCAGGCTACGACTTGCTATGCAAGGTTTTTGAGATTTACCCAAATGTGTCGAAAGACTGGCTAATGGAGGGTCAGGGCCCTATGCTGCTCTCCGGGGGCCTGAAGGCTACTTCAGCAGCCGGTGCGTCCGTCGTGGCCCTGAAAAGGGGGCCTGCTGCCACCCCGCTATTTGCCGCTTCCACAACTAAAGAAATGGTGGAAGTGCCCGCCGCCAGCTACCCAAAGCCCGCCTACGCGCCGGTGTCCTCCGTGGCCCCGGCAATGACTGTGCTCCCTGCCGCACCGCCCACCGATATGGTCGTCGGTGCCGCGCTCCAAACCCAACACCTACTGCACCAACTAGCCCTGGCCGAGCTGCGCAACCAGCACCTGCTAGAGCAGCAGCAGATGTTGCGCCAAATGGTGGAAATGGCCCAAGGGCGTTAGTTCAAGGAAATATTCTGGGCTCGTTGACTGCAAGGGAAAAAAGCTGTGGCCGTTACGCCAGCGTTGGCCGTCCGATATGGCCATGCGCCGTTTCCAAAGCCCGGAACGCCCGCGTATCTTTGCCTTTCCTCAACTCTAGCTTTGCCGTCTTATGAAATTCATCGTCTCGTCTTCCGCCTTGCTCAAGCAGCTGCAGAGCATCAACGGCGTGGTCACGAACAACCCCGTGGTGCCCATCCTGGAGAACTTTCTCTTCGAGATTGAGGCCGGCAAGCTGACGATTACGGCCTCTGACTTGGAGACCAGCATGATCACCGAACTGCCCGTGGAGGCCCGCGACGCCGGCCGCATTGCGGCCCCCGCGCGCATCCTTCTCGACACGCTCAAAAACCTGCCCGACCAGCCGGTGACGTTCACTATCGATGAGGAAACCTATATCATTGAAATCGGCTCGGCCAACGGGCGCTACAAACTGGCTGGCGAAAACGCTGCCGATTTTCCCCGCGTGCCGGTGGTGAAGGGCTCGGCCCCGGTGGAGATCCAGTCCTCGTCGCTGGCCCGGGCCATCAACAAAACCATCTTTGCGGTGAGCACCGACGAGCTGCGGCCGGCCATGACGGGCATCCTGGTGCAGCTGGCCGACGCGCAAATCACCTTCGTGGCCACCGACGGCCACCGCCTGCTGCGCTACCGCCGCCATGACGTGGGCGCTGGCCAAACCGCCAACCTCATCATCCCCCGCAAAGCCTTCAACCTGCTCAAGGGCGTGCTGCCTGCTGAGGCGGCCCCGGTGCACATCGAGTTCAACCAGAGCAACGCCTTTTTCTCGTTCAACCAGATGCGCCTCGTGTGCCGCCTGATCGACGAGCGGTACCCAGATTACGAAAACGTAATCCCGGTGAGCAACCCCAACAAGCTCACCATCAACCGCCAGGAGTTGCTGAATTCGGTGCGCCGCATCAGCATTTACTCTAACAAAACTACCCACCAGGTGCGCCTACGCTTGGCCGGCTCTGAATTGATCATTTCGGCCGAAGACCTTGACTTTAGCAACGAGGCCAACGAGCGCCTGGCTTGCCAATACGACGGCGAGGATATGGAAATCGGTTTCAACGCCCGTTTCCTGCTTGAAATGCTCGCGAACATCGACTCCGATGAAATTACGCTGGAGCTGAGCACCCCCAACCGCGCCGGCCTACTCATGCCCGCCGCCGCCGATGAAAACGAAAGCATCCTGATGCTGGTGATGCCGGTGATGCTCAATAACTACGTTTAACTTTTGGCTGAAAGCCCCGTCATCCTGAGTGCAGAGATGGATCTTATTACCGCAGAACGGTCGCCGTTCAAGTCGATAAGGTCCTTCGCCGCGCTCAGGATGATACATTTTACTTTGTAATGAAAAAATCCGAAATCCGCTTTAGCATTGCTCTCGACGAAAACAAGGTGCCAGAGGCCATTAGCTGGTCGGCTACCGATGCAGGGCCCGACATCCATTTTGCCAAGGCCATCAACATCGCAGTGTGGGACCGCGAGCAGGTGGGCACGATGAAAATTGACCTCTGGACGAAGGACATGCCCACCGACGAGATGAAGCGCTTTTGCGTGGACAACATGGGCTCGATGGCCGAGAATATCGTGACAGCCACCAACGACGTGGAAATGGCCAATAAAATGCGGGCCCTCTGCAAAGAACTGTCCGAGTACCTTGACAAGCAGGAGCAGGGCCTGAGCTGACTTTCTGCTTCCACCCGGGGCCCTGCACTACTAAATAATCCCTACTGGCACGCGCCAGTGGGGATTATTTATGATTTTTCGGCTCGTCAACTAGCGGGCGTTGCGGCCCAGGTTGCTGGCTGGGCGAGTAGTGGCTTTGGGATTCGCGGGGCCGATGGTGGCGTTGTTGGCGCGGGCCGGTACGGGGTCTTGCACCGATTTGATGAAGGCCTGGGTGGCGTTCTGGCCGGCGGTGCTGGCGTAGTCGTGGTCAGCCTTGTTGTAGCGGTTGCGGGCGTCGAAGTAGTTGGAGTACTGGTCGGTGCTTAGCACGGCTTGCATCTCTTGGTCGCGCTCGTGGTAGATGCTGGTGCGCCGCTGGTTGAGGGCCGGGGCGTTGCCAGCGCCCGTGCGCTCGGCGGCTTCCAACTTGGCGGTTTTGTCGGCGTTGATGGCGCGCAGGCGGGCGGCTTGGTAGCCGTTGAGGCGCAGGTCGCGCACCATCAGGTCGCTCAGGCGCGTGGCGCGGTCCACGGCCGGGTTGAGGCGGGGGCTGGGCTGGGTTTTATCTTGCACGGCCACCTGCTGGGCCCAGGCAGTGGGAGCGGCGGCCAGGGAGAGGGCCAGAGCCACCAGGAAAAAGCGAGTATTTATCATCGGAAGGAAGATTAAAGTCAAAAAATGACACAAGGGATGGGCTACACCCGCCCGGCTCTTGCTTGTTTTTAACGACAAAATCACCCGTCCGGTTGACTTAAAATGTATTCTGCCACATCATCGATTCCACGGGCCGGTCGCTGCGGCGGTTGTACTTGGCGCTGGGCTTGCGGTTATAGAAGGTGGCCACGTCGCCCTGCACGGCGAAGTAGATAAGCTGCCCGATGGGCATGCCGGGGTACACGCGCACGGGCACCGACACGCTGATTTCCAGCGTCCAGTGATTGCAAAAGCCCACGTCGCCCTTACCGGCCGTGGCGTGGATGTCGATGCCCAGGCGGCCCACACTGCTCTTGCCTTCGAGGAAGGGCACGGTGGCGTGGGTTTCGGTGTACTCGGCCGTTACGCCCAAGTAGAGCTGGCCGGGCTGGAGCACAAAACCCGCCTCGGGGTCCATCTCAAAGGTGTCGATTTCGTTGTGGCGGCGGGCGTCGAGCACTGCGTCGCGGTAGGTGGCCAAGTAGCGGCCCAGATGCACGTCGTAGGAGTTGGTGCCGAGGCAGCTGGGGTCGTAGGGCTC
>JANPOR010000382.1:0-3229 GCA_031428075.1 Hymenobacter sp.
GCTAGGGTGTCGAGGCCGCCGCGCCAGCGGTCCTTGCCGCAGGCGCTGGTCCAGATGTCGTCGGCCGCCTCGGCGTCCCAGCTGGGCATGTGCACGCCGTTGGTGACGTGGCCCACCGGCACCTCTGCAGTAGGCCAGCGCGGAAACAGGGCCCCAAACAGCTGCCGGCTGACCACGCCGTGCAGGCGGCTCACCCCATTCACCGCCCCGCAGCCCCGAATGGCCAGAAACGCCATATTAAAGCTCTCGGCCGGGTTGCTGGGGCTTTGCCGACCCAGGGCCATCAGGGTGTCAAAGTCGATTTTCAATTCCTGCCGGGCGTAGTCGCCCAGAAAGCGGTCCATCAGCGCCGGGCTGAAGTGGTCGAAGCCCGCCGCCACGGCCGTGTGGGTGGTGAACAGGTTACCAGGACGCGTCACGGCCAGCGCCGCCTCGAAGGAGAGGCCGGTGGCCTGCATTAACGTGCGGGCGCGTTCCAGCACCACAAAGGCCGCGTGGCCCTCGTTGAGGTGGCACACGTCGGGCTTGATGTTCAGCGCCTTGAGCAGCTGCCAGCCGCCCATGCCGAGGATGATTTCCTGCTGGATGCGCTGCTCCATGCCACCACCGTACAGCTCGGCCGTGATGCCGCGGTGCACCGGCAGGTTGGCTGGGTCGTTGCTGTCGAGCAGGTAGAGCCTTACGCCGCCCACCCGCACCTGCCAGGTGCGCAGCCACACCGGGAAGCCCGAGAGCGTAATCGGTAGCCGCAGCCACTCGCCGTTAGGCAGCCGCAGCGGGGTGATGGGCAGTTGGCCGGGGTCGTTGTACGGAAACAGCGCCTGCTGGGCTCCCTGCCGGTCAATCTCCTGCCGGAAGTAGCCCTGCTGGTAGAGCAGGCCCACCGCCACCACGGACACGCCCAGGTCGCTGGCCGATTTGAGCTGGTCGCCGGCCACGTTGCCCAGTCCGCCCACGTAAATAGGCAGCGCCTCGCTCAGCATGTACTCCATGCTGAAGTAGGCCACGCAGGTGAGCGGCGCATCCGGGTGCTGGGTCTGAAACCATTTGGGGCCGGCAGTGGCCTGGGCTTTGTGGGCCAGTAGGGCAGCCATCTGGGCCTGAAAGGCGGGGTCGGCGAGGTGCTGCTGTAGGGCCTCGCGCGAAGCCGTTTGCAGCACCACCCAAGGGTTGTGGGTGCGGTTCCAGAGCTCGGCGTCGAGCTGCTGCCAGAGCGTGTCGGCCGCGTGGTTCCAGGACCATTGCAGGTCCAGGGTCAGCTCCATCAGGGTTTCGAGGCCGGGCAGCTCGGTGGGCAGGAAGCCGTATTGCCGGCTGAAATTGAGGCTGTCAGTGTTCATATTGTCGGGGGTTGGGGGGAAGGCGATTTCGCCAACGCCGCATCGACCATCTCCTGGGCCTGCGTCATGATCTGAGTGAGGTGTTCCTGCCCCAGAAAGCTCTCGCCGTAAATCTTATAAATGGCTTCGGTGCCGGAGGGGCGGGCGGCAAACCACCCGTTCTGGGTCGTTACTTTCAGGCCGCCGATGGGCGCGTCGTTGCCGGGGGCCTGGGTCAGGATGGCGGTGATTTTCTCGCCGGCCAGCTCAGTGCCGACCACCTGGCCGGCCGCCAGAGTTGCCAGCAGACGCTGCTGGGCGGGCGTAGCGGGCGCTTCCACGCGGGCCGTCACCGGTTCGCCCAGCGTGCGGGTGAGGTCCTGGTAGCGCTGGCCGGGGTCTTGGCCCGTGCGGGCCGTGATTTCGGCCGCCAGCAGCGCCGGTACGAATCCGTCCTTGTCGGTGGTCCAGACTTGGCCGTTGCGCCGCAGGAACGAGGCCCCAGCGCTTTCCTCGGCTGCTAGGCCCAGCGAGCCATCGAGCAGGCCAGCGGCAAACCACTTGAAGCCGACGGGCGTTTCGTACAGCGGCCGGCCCAGCCGGGCGGCCACCCGGTCAAGCATCTGGCTGGTGACTACCGACTTGCCCACGGCGGCCGTGCTGCTCCAGTCGGGCCGGTGCTGAAACAGGTAATCGACGCACACGGCCAGGTAGTGGTTGGGTGGCAGCAGGCCGTGGCTGCGGGTCACGATGCCGTGCCGGTCTTGGTCGGTGTCGCAGGCAAAGGCGATATCGAAGGCATCCTTCTGCGCAATCAGGCCCTGCATGGCGTAGGCCGAGGACGGGTCCATCCGAATCTGTCCGTCCCAATCCACGGGCATGAACCGAAACGTGGGGTCCACGGCTGGATTGATAACGGTGAGATTGATTTTATACCGCGCCGCGATGGGTTCCCAGTAATGCACCCCGGCCCCGCCCATGGGGTCGACGCCCAGGTGCAGGTCGCTGTCACGGATAAGGTCCATATCCACCACGTTGCCCAGGTCGGCCACGTAGGGAGTGAGGTAATCGTGCAGCTGCGTGGTGGCGGCCCGCCGGGCCTTTTCCGGCGAAATTCGCTTTACCCCGCGCAGGCCATTGGTCAGCAGCTCATTGGCCTTGATTTCAATCCACTGCGTGACGTCCGTAGCGGCTCCGCCGCCCTGGGGCGGGTTGTACTTGAAGCCGCCGTCGTGGGGTGGGTTGTGGGAGGGCGTTAGCACGATGCCATCGGCCCAGCCGCTTTTCCGGTCCGCGTTATAGGTCACGATGGCGTGCGAAATCACTGGCGTGGGCGTGTATTCGTCGGTGCCCGCCAGCCGCACCTGGACTCCGTTGGCGGCCAGCACTTCCAGGGTGGTTTCGAGCGCCGGCCCCGACAGGGCGTGGGTGTCTATGCCTATAAACAGCGGTCCGTCAATTTGATGCGCTTTTCGATAGAGACAAATGCTGTGGGTAATGGCCAGGATATGGGCCTCGTTAAACGTCCGGGTCAGCGACGAACCCCGGTGCCCGGACGTGCCAAACACCACGCGCTGGGCCGGAATAGCCGGGTCCGGCGCGTCGGTGTAGTAGGCCGCGATGAGCTGGGGAATGTTAACCAGCATATCGGGCGGGGCCGGCTGGCCGGCCAAAGGGCTTATCTGCATCAGCGGAGCGCGGGGCGGGTGATTTCCTGATTCAGTGGCCGACCGCCGAGGGCCGACCACAACGAGGGCCAGACGGATTCCGCCTGGCCCTCGGCCATCAATAAGCTTATCTAGCGGGCTAGGCCGTGGTGAGTTTGCCCCCGCCCAGGATTTCGCGAGCCTGGGCTACTTCGGCCGCCGTGCCGTGGGCGATGAGCAGGAATTTGCCGGCCTTGATTTCCG
>JANPOR010000383.1:0-7475 GCA_031428075.1 Hymenobacter sp.
GCCGATTCCGGCTCCTTCACGTCGTCGGTCACAAAAATAGCCATCATCAGCATTGCCATGGGCCTGGCGGTGATGATTGTGTCGTTTGCCATCCTGCAAGGGTTTCGGAACGAGATTCAAAGTAAAATCTTCTCGTTCGGGGCCCACCTCCAGATCTCGCGCTACGACACCAATAACTCGCTCGAAGTGGCCCCCATCGGCGCGCCGTCGGTGACCAAGCGCCTGCTCCAGTTCGGGCAGGTGAAAACGGTGCAGCCTTACGCCTACAAAACGGCCATCATCAAAACCCCCGACGAAGTGCTGGGCGTAGTGCTGAAGGGTATTGACGAGAAAGACGGTGCCTCGCCCATGCGCCAAAATCTGGTCGCGGGTAAGTTCATTGGCTTTCCCGACTCGGCGGCGAGTAACGACGTGCTGCTCTCGCGCAAGATGGCCAACAAGCTGAACTTAAGCGTGGGCAGCGAGGCGCTGTTTTACTTTATCCAGAATCCGCCCCGTATCCGGCGCTTCCGCGTGAGCGGTATTTACCAAACCGGGCTCGACGAATTCGACGAAGCCTACGTGGTGGGCGACATCCGGCAGGTACGCGAATTGAACATCTGGCCCGATTCGTTAGTGGGCGGGCTGGAGGTGGTACTCAAGGACTTCAAGCGCCTCGACTACACCGCTGCCCAGCTGTACGAAACCCTGCCCTACGACCTCAAAATTGATAAAATCACCGATCAATATGCCCAACTCTTCGACTGGTTGCAGTTGCTCAACCGCAACGTCATCATCTTTTTAGTGCTCATCATTTTCGTGGCTACTTTCAACATGGTGGCCACGATTTTCATTATGATTCTGGAGCGCACCAACATGATCGGCGTCCTCAAGGCCTTGGGCGCGACGGACAACCAGATTCGGCAGATGTTTTTCTTCCGGGGTCTCTCGCTCACCGTGCGCGGTATGGTCATCGGCAACGCCGTGGGCCTGGGCTTCTGCGCCATCCAGTACTACTTCAAGCTGATTCCCCTTGATCCCGAGAACTACTACATGGACCGGGTACCGATTTTCTGGGATCCCAAGGTGCTGCTCATCCTCAACGTGGCCACCTTCGGCACCACGCTGCTGGCTATACTCATTCCGACGTATTTGATTTCGCGAATCAAGCCGGTAGTGGCCATCAAGTTCGATTAGCGCGTGCTGTAGCGCGGACTATAAAGCCTGCGCTACAGCACGTCTGACCGGAGTAATAAATTCGGGTCGGGACACAGCGCGGCCCAGTGGTCACGCTCTTCGGGCCGCGCCACCCCGGGGAAGTCACCCCGGCGGCCCTGCACGTCGGTCATCAACTGAAAGTGCAGGTGCGGGGGCCAGTCGCCGTTTTCGGGGTAGGGCCCCACGGTGGCGAAGATTTCGCCCGCCGCCAAGGCTTGGCCCGGCCGCAGGCGCTGCCACTCGGCGCGGCCGAGGTGGCCGTAGAGGCTGTAAAACGTGGTACCCGCTAGTTCGTGCTGCAAGACGACGGTGGGGCCGTAATCGCCGAAGTTGGCGTTGTCGGCCAGGCTGTGGACAACGGCCGGCAGTGGCGTGGCCACGGGCGTGCCAGTAGGCACCCACACGTCCACGCCCAGGTGCAGCGACCGCGCGTCCCCAGGAGCCCCGAAGTGCGTACTGCGGCGGTAGATGGTGCGGTTTTCAAGGTAGCCGCCCAGGCCAGTGTGGGCATGTTTCTCGGCCAACATCTGCTGCACCACTTGGTCGAAGGCAGCCGTGTCGCGCAGGCGCTCAGGGTAGGCCAGCAGGGGGTTTGCGGCGGTGAAGTCGAGGCGAGCGGCGGTGGGAGCCCCCAGAGCCACGGGCAGCACGAGCGCCGCCGGGACCTGCGCCAGGGCGCGTAGGAAAGGGGTGGGCATGAAAGCAAAATTTTGGCGAATGCACAGCGCGGACAAACCGCCGGGGCCGTGCAAGTTACTTTTGTAGCCCGGCTTTTTGCTGGTTCGCGGCCTACCCCGGGGCGACAATTTCGCAGTTCTGTTGTTAATGACCGGAGCGCGCCTGTGCCGCTTCCCTCTTTTTACTTTGTCCGAATCATGTACCAAACCCTGACCGTTGTTGAGCTGACCCAGGAAACGGCCGATGCCATCACCATTCACCTGGAGCGGCCCGACCGGCAGCCCATTACGGCCCAACCCGGGCAGTTCCTGACGCTGATTTTGCCCTGCGGCCCCGGCGGCAAGAAGGAGCGCCGCGCCTACTCGCTCAGTAGCACCCCGCACGAAGCCCCGCGCGTGTCCATCACGGTGAAGCGCGTGCTGGGCGGCTTGGTGAGCAACCACTTGCTCGACACTGTGCGCGTGGGCCAGCGCATCGAGGTGATGAACCCGCTCGGCAATTTCACCCTCAAGCCCAGCCCGAAAGCGGCCCGCTCGTTGGTGTTGGTGGGAGCTGGCTCGGGCATCACGCCGCTCATGGCCATGCTGAAAGCAGTGCTCAAGGGCGAGCCCGCCAGCCATGTACTGCTGATCTATGGCAACCGCAACGAGGAGCAGGTCATCTTCCAAAGTCAGCTGGCGCAGCTCGAAACCGACAGCCGGGGCCGCCTGCAAGTCGAGCATGTATACAGCCAGCCGTTGCGGCCCAGTGGCCCCCACCAGCACACTGGCCGCCTCAACCGCACCACGCTGCTGCGCATTCTAGAGCAGCGCCATCAGTTTCCGGCCGAGCAGGCCGAGTACTTCATTTGCGGGCCCGAGGGCTTGATGGCCGAGGCCCGCGCCGCGTTTGCGCTGCTGGGCGTGCCCGAAAGCCGCATCCACTGGGAAAGCTTCGTGGCGGCCGCCAGCACGTTCGAGGAAGCCGCCGTGGCGGCAGCCGAGTTGCACGGCGAGGTGTCGTCGGGGGCCGCTGGGACCCCGGGCGGGGCCCGCAGCGTCACTGTCCGCTACGAGGGAGCCGAGTACGTGGTGTCCGTGCCCGCCGGTACCACAATTCTTGACGCCGCGCTCGACCAAGACATCGACTTGCCTTATTCGTGCCAGGCCGGCGTGTGCACGGCTTGCCGGGGTAAGTGCTTAAGTGGTAAGGTACACCTCGACGAGCGCGACGGCCTTTCTGATTCGGAGTTGAAGCAAGGCTACGTGCTAACTTGCGTGGGTCACCCGCTCACCGACGACGTAGTAGTAGAAATTGGCTGACCTGCGCATTAAGTTTCGCTTTTTGCCCGGTCGGGCTTAAATTACGGCCCGGAAGGTATCCGGCCATCCGGCGCAGCTTTTGCTGCGTAGCTCTTACCGCGTACAAAGATTGCCTTGGCTTGCGCACGCCGCCGGTAGTCACCAAACGAGAACGTACCCCATGCTGCTCACCGCCGAACCCACGGCCGCTTCGGCCACCGATACCCAACGTCCCCCGCGCCATTACGTGCCCGAAGATTTCCAGGTGACGGACTGGGCCAAGCTGGAAAGCTATTTCCAAGAGCTGGAAGCCCGCCCGGTGGCCTCAGCCGACGAGTTGGAGCGGTGGCTACTTGACCGCTCGGAGCTGGAAGCGGTGCTGAGCGAGGATTTGGCCTGGCGTTACATCCGCATGACTTGCGCCACCCAAGACGCCGCACGTTCCGAGGCGTTTCAGTACTTCGTAAACGAGATTGAGCCCCGTGTGGCCCCCTACGATCACGCCCTGAACGAGAAAATGCTGGCCTCGCCCTACTTGGACGGGCTCGATAAGAAGCGCTACGGCGTGTTTCTGCGCTCGGTGCGCCGGGCGTCGGAAATCTACCGGGCCGCCAACATTCCGCTCAAAACTGAAATTAGTACCAAGCAGCAGCAGTACGCTGCCATCGCTGGGGCCATGACCGTGACCCTCGACGGCCAGGAACTGACCCTGCCCCAGGCTGCCGACCGCCTCAAAAGCCCCAACCGTGCCGTGCGCGAAACCGCCTGGCGTGCCGTGCAGCAGCGCCGCCTGCACGATGCCAAGGCCCTCGATGCGTTGTTTACTGAGCTGGTGGGCCTGCGCAACCAAGTGGGGTTGAACGCTGGCTTTGATAACTTCCGCGATTACATGTTTGCCGCCTTGGGCCGGTTCGACTACACGCCGCAAGACTGCTTCAATTTCCACCGCGCCATTCGCGAAACGGTGGTGCCTCTGATTGACGACCTTGACCTGGAACGCCGCCAGGACCTGAAACAGCCTGCCCTGCGCCCTTGGGACCTCGACGTGGACCCCAGCGGGCAGTTGCCGCTGCGTCCCTTTGCCACCAGCGAAGAGCTGCTTGAAAAAACCATCGTCGTGTTTCAGGCCCTCGACCCGTACCTCGGCGATTGCCTGCGCACCATGCGCCAGATGGGTCAGCTCGACCTGGAAAGCCGTAAGGGTAAGGCCCCCGGCGGCTACAATTACCCGCTGGACGAGACCGGCGTGCCGTTCATCTTCATGAACGCTACCAGCTCGCTGCGCGACGTGGTGACGATGCTGCACGAGGGCGGCCACGCCGTGCACAGCTTCCTCACACGCCACCTAGCGCTGGGGGCTGATAAACACCCGCCGTCTGAAGTAGCTGAGTTGGCTTCGATGAGCATGGAGTTGATCAGTATGGACCACTGGCACGTATTTTTTGAGAATCCGGAAGATTTGCGCCGGGCCAAGAAAACGCACCTTGAGAGCGTGCTCGAAACGTTCCCCTGGGTGGCCACCATCGATAAGTTCCAGCACTGGCTGTACGAGCACCCGCAGCACACCGAAACCGAGCGCCACCACCGCTGGACGGAAATCTTCGACGAATTCAACCAGCGCACCGTGGACTGGCGCGGCCTCGACGGCATTAAGCCCTATCTGTGGCAGAAGCAGCTGCACCTTTACGAAGTACCGTTTTACTACATCGAGTACGCCATGGCGCAGCTCGGGGCTATTGCCGTGTGGCGCCACTACCGCCAGAACCCCACCGAAGGCCTGGCTGCCTACAAGCAGGCCCTGGCTCTGGGCTACACCGCGCCCATCGGTCAGATTTATGCCGCTGCTGGCATCCGCTTCGATTTTAGCACTGATTACCTGCGCACTCTGGCCGATTTCGTACGCGGGGAAATGGCCGCACTGTAAACGTTCTTTTTTAACACCAAAAGGCCGCCCAGATTGATCCGGACGGCCTTTTGGTTGAGGCCTGGGGCCCTTCCTATTTGTCCACTGGGGCGGCTATGATGCAGGTAACGGTAACCGATTTACCGGCCATGCAGGTCGTCATCATGTCCGTGAGGGGCTCGTAGCTGATAGTTACGCGCTGGTCGTTGGCGGCCGGAAATTTTCCCCACACCGGCCCAAAAGGTAGTAGGCGGGTCCCACCGGCTAGCTCCAGCACCTTCCCGCAGCCATCGAGGCCGCTGATGTCGCGCACGGTAGCCGGGGTGCCACAGGCAGTAGACGCGGCCGTTGCGGTAGGGGCACGGCGGCAAGCGGTGCCGACTAAGGCACCAATCAGCAGCAAGCCAGCGTGTAGCGCCCGGTGAGTAGAAAAGGAAATCTCCATGGCTTGAAAGAGCGTAGGTAAGTGAGAAGAACTAGCACCTCCAGGCCGTTGGGGCCTAACCGCAGGGCCCGACGGCCCAGCTATTGCCCGGGCCTCAGCTCGAACAGCGGTAACGGCTGCGGCACCGCGTACTTGCCGCCGAAATGGGCCACGTCGGCTTGGTGCAGCGCCAGGTAAGCGTTGTACTGCTTGGCGGTGCGGTCGTACTGAATACGGAAGCCGGCCACGCCAGCGTCAAGCTGCTGCAAGCCTTCCACGAAGTTGCGGGCGTTTTCGGTGGCGGTGGCCCCGCCTGGCGCGGCCACCGGGTATACGGCGTGCAGCAGCGAATCTTGGGCGGCGTCATAGGCGTCGATTTGAGCTGAGGGTAGGGCCATCTGGGTGTAGCGCCGAGTCTTGAGGCGGTCGTTGGCTGCGCCCAGCGCCTGCAGCTGAGCGGCTTTGATGCCGGACTGCTGCCGCAACTCGCGCAGCAACAGGCGCGTGAGGCTGATTTTTTGGTCGTCGCTGGCCAGCATGGCCTGCCATTTGGCATCGGCCGAGTCGCGCAGTACGGTTAGCTGCGACTGCACTGCCGTGGCCGAAGCCGGGTCGTAGGTGGAGCGGGAGCCGCCGTCGCGCTTGCACGAGGCCGCGCAGGCCACCACAACCAGCAAGCCGCTTAGAACGGATTTAACAGAAAAAACTGAGCGAAGCAGGCGGGGCATAACGGCGGGCAAGAAGTTGGAAATGACAACGGCAAAGGTAGCCGCATAGTGTAAGTAGGATGGATTTTGTAAGTCCGCGCGGCGTACGATTGCCGTTCTACGGTGCCCATGCGCCAACTCGCAAAGTCCACGTTACGGTACCTTTGAGGCCGGGCCGCTGCCGGCCCGTTTTCCTTGCCCTGCTATGTCCGACCTCACCCCGCTCCACGCCCTCGGCGAATTTGGCCTCATCCGCCGCCTTCAACAAAAAATCACGCTGCGCCAGCCCAGCACCGTGCTCGGCATCGGCGACGACGCTGCCATCCTGGCCCCCACTGCGGGGCAGGAAGTGGTGATGACGACCGACTTACTGGTAGAAGGCGTGCATTTCGATCTTACGTTTTGCCCGCTCAAACACCTGGGCTACAAAGCCGTGGCCGTGAATGTGTCTGACATCGCCGCCATGAATGCCCTGCCCACCCAGCTCGTCGTGGGCCTGGCCGTGCCTACCCGCTTTTCGGTCGAAGCCGTGGAGGAGTTGTACGAGGGCCTACGCTTGGCCTGCGAGGCCTACGGCGTGGATTTGGTAGGCGGCGACACCACCACCACCCGCGCCGGCCTCACGCTAGCCATCACGGTGCTGGGGGAGGCCCCCGCCGGCCAGGCGGTGCGCCGTTCGGGTGGCCAGCCCACCGACCTGCTCTGCGTGAGCGGCGACCTCGGCGGGGCCTATATGGGCCTGCAAGTGCTGGAACGCGAGAAGCGAGTGTTCCTCGCCGACTCGGAAGCCCAGCCCGAGCTGGATAACTACGAGTACGTGGTGCAGCGCCAGCTGCGCCCCGAAGCTCGCCTCGACGTGGTGCACGAGCTGCGCGAGTTGGGCCTGACTCCCACCAGCATGATTGACATTTCCGACGGCCTGGCCTCGGAAGTGATGCACCTGTGCGCCGCCAGCGGCACGGGGGCCCGCGTGTTCACCGACAATATTCCGGTGGCCAACCCCACGCTCGAGGCCGCCGCCGAGTTCAACCTCGATCCGCTGACCTGCGCCCTCAACGGTGGCGAAGACTACGAGCTGCTTTTCACGCTGCCCCTCGCGGCCTACGAAAAAATAAAAAACCACCCCGATATCACCATCATTGGGCATTTGACAGAAAAGAACGACGCCGTGAATCTCGTCACCAAAGCCGGCCAGGCCGTGCCCTTGCAAGCCCAGGGCTGGAAAGCGTTTTAGTGACACAAAACAATTAGGCCGTCATGCTGAGCGCAGCCGAAGCATCTCTATC
>JANPOR010000384.1:0-4885 GCA_031428075.1 Hymenobacter sp.
TTCAAAGTCCAGGGCCAAACAAAAAATCTACAGTCGTAGTGAGAATTTCCGTCTCTGAGCCGCCACTACCCAAACAACCCGCCCTGCTGGGGCTGCTCAAACGCCAACAGCCAACGCTTGCGCACCAGCCCGCCCGCGTAGCCGGTAAGGCTGCCGTCGGCCCCGATGACGCGGTGGCAGGGGCACACGATGGCAATGGGGTTTTGCCCGTTGGCCGCGCCCACGGCCCGCACGGCCCTAGAGTTGCCGAGCAGCTTGGCCACGTGGAGGTACGAGACGGTACGGCCGTGGCCAACGCTGGCCAGGGCTCCCCACACCCGGCGCTGAAAATCGGTGCCCGTTACGGGCGCGCAAGTCAGGTCGAAGTCGCGCAACTCGCGCCCGAAATAGGCGGCTAACTGCTCGCGGGCCGGGCGCAGACAAGCGGGCACGGCGGCCAAAGCGGTGGGTGCGTCGGGGCCCTCCGAAAAGCGAACGGCGTGCAAGCCGACATCGGAGCCGGTGATGGTTATCAGCCCGATAGGCGAGTACAAGTGAGCGGTGGCGTTCGTCGGCATGAGCAACGGGCGTATTTACCGCAAGAAACGAATTTTTGCGCTGCCAATTGCCTAGCCCGAAAACTACTGAGCCAGCGCCGGGGCCCGGCGCCCCGGCGCTGCTGCTACCGCAGCCTGAGCGGCGAGTAGGGCCTCGGCGCTCGGCTGGTGCAACACGCGGGCGGGGCCGGGCTGGCCCAGGTCGGCGTCCCAGAGGCCGGACTGATGCCACTGGTCGAGGTAGTCCCAGTCGGGGCGGTCGATGATTGGGTAGACGCAGGCGCCCCACAGCGGTAGCCCTTTGCGCACCACGTGGGCACATTCCTGACCAATCATTTTCCACCAAATGGGCCTATCCTCCGCAGGATGGCTGGTTTCGGTGATGGCAAAGGGTCGGCCGTAGCGCTGGTAGGCCTTACGCAGCAGCTTGTGCAGCGGCACCCAGCGCGGATCCGTTTCGAGGTCGTTCCAGCCCAGCTGGCGGTAAGGGTACAACTGCCACTGATTGTCGTAGTAGTAATTAAAGCCCACGATATCGAGCAAGTCGGGATTACCGCCCAGCTCGGGGCACATCCGGCCGCAGAGCATGTCGGTGGCCTGAAACTGGTTGTTGTGCGAATTGCGGACGTCGCGGCGCTGCTGGGGCCGAGGATTGGGCGGCGGTACAATGCTGTTGAGCGGCTCGGTGGTGAGCAGGCGAATGCCGGGGTCGGCCTCGCGCAGGGCGTAGCTGCCTTCGATGTAGGCGCGCATCAAGCCGTATTTCACGCACCAGCCCTGGCCTTGGCAGTAGGGCGACGTGCCGTTGGCCTCGCCGCCCAGCCAGGATATGAAACTCACTTCGTTGATGGGCGTGACGATGAGCACATCGTCGGGTCGCACAGAGCGGTAGAAATCGACGAAGGCGCGGCAGAGTGCGGCAAAGCGCCGGGCAAACATGGGATGCAAGGGCGTTAGGTCGTCGGGGTAGCCGAAGTGGCACAAGTCCCACACCTGCTGGACGCCCTGGCGCCGGCCCGCGTCCAGCATGATTTTCACCGTGCTGAAATCGTAGTGGTACGGCGTCTTCTCGATGTGGGCCCAGCGGATGCCCTCGCGCACGGTGCCAACATTAAACGGCCCCAGGGCCGCGTAGTCCTCGTTGATGAGCTGCAAAGGGCCGGTAAGGGGCAGAAAATCGACCCGGTGGCCGAAGGCGTTAAGCTGGTCGGTGCATTCGAAGCCGCCCCACCAGAATGACTGGAATGGGCTAGGCCCAAGGGTAGGGAAATCCATAATAAGCTGAGCGGATGGAACAAAGCGGTCACGGCGAACGGGGCCGGAAGGCCTCCTTGTACCCCAAAAGTGCCAATGAGGTTCGGCAAGGGCCCCTGCGCCGGGCTTCAGGTGCGGGCTTTCAGGTTTTTAGCTTCCACAAAAATGCGCTGCACCTCAGGGTGCACAACTCGGATGGCGTCTTGCAGCCGCTCGATGGCGGCGGCCACTTCGGCGGCTGGTAGATCGTCGGCAAAGTCTACGTCGAAGGCCAGGACCACGTCGGCGGGCCCCAGGTACATGGTCAGGGGTGAGCGGATGTCTTCGACGTGCGGCTGGGCGCGAGCAATGGCTTCGAAGCTCGCCAGGGTTTCGTCGTCTACGCCCTGGCCCACCAGCAGGCCCTTGGTTCGGTACACCAGAAAAACTGCTACGCCCATCAGTAGCAAGCCGATGGCGACGGACGCCGCTCCGTCGAGGTAAGGATTATTCAGAAAATGACCAAAAAACACGCCCAGCCCCGCGAAGAGTAGCCCTACCAGCGCGGCCGTATTTTCAAGCACTTGGGCAAAGGCCGACGGGTCCTTGCTCGTGCGCAGGGCGTGGAAAAAACCGTCCGTGTGGCTTTCTAGGAAGGCTTTGATCGACAGGTACGCCGCGATACTTTCAAAAATTATCGAAAAGCCCAACACGATGTAGTTCCACTTCGCATCTTCCATCGACTGGGGGTGCAGGATGTGCTTGATGCCTTCATAAAAGGACATCCCGCCGCCCACCGAAAACACGAGCATGGCCACAATCAGTGACCAAAAATACAGCTCCTTACTGCGCCCGAAGGGGTGCTTAGCGTCGGGCGGCAACTGGCTCTGGGCCGTGCCGTAGAGCAGTAATCCGCCGTTGCCGGTGTCGACGAGCGAATGAATGCCCTCGGAGAGCATAGCCGACGAGCCCGTGACGTAGGCCGCCACGAACTTGCTGAGCGCAATGGCCACGTTGGTGACGATGCCCCCGTAGAGGGAAATTTTCGAAGAGTTGGATGACGACATAGAAGACAAAGTACGATACGGACACCGCCACGGTGAAGGTTCGGTGAATTGACCGCGGCCGCTGTTTCCAGCACAGGGGCTCTCGCCGATACAGAACTGGTGGTCAAAAGCTGTCTGCTCGGGCCACTTCCGTCCCCAAACCCATGCTGTGCGCGGTGTTCAAGGAACGCAAACGGCGGCGGCGGCGCCCTTGTTCGGGTCCGGGCACTACTTTCGCCGGAATGTCGCAGCCCACCCTTCAGCGCCGCCTGGGCCTTGTGCAGGCCACCGCCCTCAACATGATTGACATGGTGGGCATCGGTCCTTTCGTGACTTTGCCGCTGGTGATGGGCTTCATGGGGCCCAACTTCTTGTTGGCTTGGCTAGTAGGCGCGGGCCTGGCCGTGGTCGACGGCCTCATCTGGAGCGAGCTGGGCGCGGCCCACCCCGAGGCGGGCGGCTCGTACCGCTTCCTCAAACTGGCCTACGGCGAGCAGAAGTGGGGGCGGTTCATGTCGTTCCTCTACGTGTGGCAAACGCTGGTGCAGGCTCCGCTGGTGCTGGCTTCCGGGGCCATCGGCTTCGCACAGTACTTCGGCTACCTGGTGCCACTCACTGAATGGTGGCAGCCCAAGCTGGTGTCGGGGGCCGTAGTTTTGCTGCTGATAGTGCTGCTCTACCGCCGCATTGAGGACATCGGCAAGCTCGGCGTCTTCCTCTGGATGGGGGTATTGGGGCTGATGGGCTGGCTGATTTTTGGGGGCCTTACCCACGCCAACCACGCGGTGGCCTGGCTGCCGACCGGCGGCCTGGGGGCCCTGCCGGGCGTGCTTTTGTCGGCCGCCATGGGCCAGGCGGCTGTCAAAACCATTTACTCTTACCTGGGCTACTACAACGTGTGCCACCTGGGCGGAGAAATCGTGAACCCGCAGCGCGTCATTCCGCGCAGTATTTTCCTCAGTATCCTGGGCATCACGACCCTCTACCTGCTCCTGAACTGGAGCGTGGGCACGGTCATACCATGGCAGGAGGCGGCAAAATCACAGTTCATCGTCAGCACCTTCGTGGAGCGGATTTACGGGGCTGCCGCCGCGCAGGCGGCCACGGCGCTGGTACTGCTGGTGGCGTTTTCCTCGCTGTTCGCGGTGCTGCTGGGCTACTCGCGCATCCCCTACGCGGCGGCGGCCGACGGCGAGTTTCTGCCCGTATTTGGTAAGCTGCACCCCACCAAGCAGTTCCCCTACGTATCACTGCTGATTCTCGGCGGCCTGGGCTTCGTCTTCAGCCTGCTGTTCCGGCTGGGCGAAGTGATTACGGCCATCCTGGCTATGCGCATCTTGGTGCAGTTCGTGGGGCAGGCCGTGGGGCTGGTGCTGTTGCGCCGCCGGCGTGGCACGGGGGCCCTGCCCTTCAAAATGCCGCTCTACCCGCTGCCAGTTATCATCGCGGTGGCCGTGTGGCTGGCCGTGTTCTGGAGCACGGGCCCCAAGTTCATGCTCTCCGGCCTGGCCGTGATTGCGGCCGGCACGGTGGCTTTTTTGCTCTGGAGCCGCCGACTGGGGCGGTGGCCTTTTGAGCGGTAGCTTGCTGCAGTTTATAGATTTTTTTGATCATCTTGCAAACGCCGGCTTACTCCGCTGGTGTGCGCTACGCTTTGGGTCTGGCAATGCTCATGGCGCTGCTGTCGTTCTGTGCCACTTCTTCTGGTATCCTCCGCCCCAGATTTCAGTCCATTGCTATTCATGAAATACCCTGTGCCCCGCCGGTAGCGCAAGTCGCTAAAATTCAGCGGGGCAATCAGCCAGAATTTAATCGGGAAGCATCGGCTGGGTCGATGCGGCTGATGCGCGAACTGCTTGTCAAGCACCAATCCGAACTGCACGTGCGCGGTGAGTTGACAGTTCCTGATTCGCTGCAACAACAGGCCAGACAAGAAATTTGCCGAGCAGTATCCGATATTGAAAAACGGCAGCGGTTAGACACGGGGGCCCATTTGCCGATGTTGGATTACTTGCTGGTGGGCCAGAACCAGCGCTACCCGCTGGTTACGGCCACGCGAGGGTTTACCCG
>JANPOR010000385.1:0-10475 GCA_031428075.1 Hymenobacter sp.
CTAGTCGGCACGGAAGGGCTCTTGCTGGTCGTGCACGTCAGCCGGGCAACGAGCAGGAGCGGCTGGGGGCCGCGTAGGCCTTTGTCATGGCGGCCCGGCAGGTGCCCACCCTGCGCAAGCCTGGGCCGGCGGCGGCTACAGCGGGTTGCTGGTGAAGCGCGATGGCGTGGCGATGTATGCGGTCGACATCGTCGTAAAGCCGGCCGATCAGAGGGGCTCTGCGGTGCTCCCACGCCGCTGGGTCGTCGAGCGCATGTTTGGCTGGTTCGGCAAGTACCGCCGCTTGGCCGAGCGTAATTTTGAAACCAGTCCTGCGAACCGTGAAGCTTGGATTCAAACCTATATGAGCAACTTACTGCTCAGAAGACTTGCGAAAAAGCTCGAAAAATTAAAACGTATAACTGCTATTTGAATGCACCCTCTTAGGTAGCCGGAGGCACGACGGCCCCCAGCGGCCCGTCGGGGTTGCCCGCCGGAATGACAAAGTCGAAGCCCTGCGGGGCGGACCCACGCCAGGCGGAGGCCCATCCCGCGGGGCTTCGACTTGAACGAAAGCGCGAAGCTTTCTGCTGCCGGCCCGTTTGGTCAAGGCTGCGTTTCAATGCCAGGCGATTGGTGGCGGACGTAAGCGGGTGGAACGAATAATAATTGAGAGAATCCCACTCAATGGCCCATGCAGCCGTAGTCGCTGGCCAACGGTCACGGATTTAGAGGCCCGCAACCACCCGCCGCGGGAAAAGCCCCTTGCGCCGACCAACCAGTAGTAGGGAACGAGGCGTTCCTACTTGCCCATTACCTTAAATTCGGTGCGGCGGTTGAGCTGCCGTCCGGCCCTGGTGGCGTTGGGGGCCACGGGGCGGGTGTCGCCATAGCCGGCAGCGGCCAAGCGGTCGGCCCCGATGGCGTGCTGGGTGAGGTATGTCACTACGGCCTGGGCACGGCGCTGGCTTAGGTCGCGGTTGGCGGCGGGCTTGCCCACGTTGTCAGTATGGCCGGCCATTTCAAGCCTAATGGAGGGCTGGTCGGCCAGCAGTTTGCGCAGGCGCTCCAACTCGGCGGTGCTTTCGGGTCGCAAAATAGCCTTGCCGGTGTCGAAGAAAATGTTGTTCAGTACAATGATGACGCCCACTTCCAGCTTCTTCAGCGGAATATCTTTGACGACTTCGGCGTAAGTAGCGCTGGCGGGCAGGTCGAAATTTTCGGAGTGGAACAGGTAGCCGTCTTGGCGCACCACGATGCCGTAATTGGTGCCCGAGGGCAGACTCACGAGGTATTTGCCCGAAGTAGCGTTGCTGTGGAAGGTGGCGATGACCTCGTTCAGCTTGTTGTCAATCAGGTCGATGCTGGCTTCCAGTGGCTGCTGGGTAGCGGCATCCGTCACGGTGCCTTTGAGGATGGTGACCTTAGCCGTCGCCAGAATTACCGGCGGGGCCAGCAGGATTTGGGCCACGGGGGCCAGGCGCGAGGCCAGCAGCTGGCTTTCCTCGCTGAGCAATGGCGGCTTTTCAGGCCCCAGGAACGTGACGCGGTAAATATCCTTGCCGCCCTGCCCACCCGGGCGATCCGATGAGTAGTACCCGTGCCGGCCCGACGCCGAGGTTACGAAAAATACGTCGTCGTCGGGCGTGTTGATGGGCCAGCCCAAGTTCTCGGGCTCGCCCCATTTACCGTTGGCATACACTGATTTGAAGATGTCGTAGCCGCCCATTGAGTTGTGGCCTTCCGACGAAAAGTACATGGTTTGCCCGTCGGGCATTATAAACACGCCTTCCTCGCCGTAGGGCGTGTTGATGACAGGTCCCAGGTTTTCGGCCGGCCCTTTGCCCTCCATCTCAATCTTATAGATGTCGCGCCCACCGCGCCCGCCCTCGGGCTTGTCGCTCACGAAGTACAGGAAACGCCCATTGGGCGAGTACGCGGCCGATGATTCGTGGTAGCGCGAGTTGATGCGATTGCCCAGGCGCTGGGGCTTGGCCCAGGTCGTGCCCTTGAGGTTCGACTCGTGCAGGTCGCCGCCGTTTTCGTCCACGTACACCAGTAGGCGCTGCCCGTCGGGGGCCAGGCCCACTGTGGCATCGTGGCCTTCCGTGTTGACGGGGGCCCCCAGGTTGGCGGCCGTGCGCCAGGATTTGCCCAACCAAGCGGTCTGATAAATGTCTTCGAAATAGCTGTCGCCGTCCGGGTCCTTAGGGGCGTCGGGGCCGTTGGGACGGCGCGAAGTGAAGACCATGGTGGCCTCATCAGCCGCCACCACGGGCCCGTAGTCGGCGTACGCAGAGTTCACTTCCGGCCCGGCGTTGTCGATAAACACGCGCACGGGGTGTTTTTGGAGCTCTTGGCCATTGCGGCATTCGCGGACTCGGTGAGCGAGGTCGTCGACTGTCACGGTCAGCTCGCCGTCGGCGGATTTTTTGCCGCCATTGCCCATCGGAGCGCTTAGCTGGTATTCCTTGATAGCCTCGGCCCACTTGGCGTTGAGGTGCAGGGCGCGGCCCAGCAAATAGTGAGTGCGTGGGTCGGTGGCGGGAGCCAGGGCTTGGGCGCGCTGCAAGTAACCCAAGGCCAGGGCTTTGGTACCCGAGTGCAGGTAGCAGTCGCCGATTTTAATATTCAGAGTGGCATTGTCGGGGTTGCGCTGCTGCGCGGCGAGGTAGTGGGGCAGGGCCCCGGCATAGCGGGGCGGGTCGGCCTGATAGGCGTCGTCGCCGGCCCGCAGCTCACGCACGGCATCCTTATAAGCCTCTTTGTCGGACCCGAATTTCTCTTTGGTGAATTCCACGCTCTGGGCGTGGGTCGCGGTGGCCGCCAAGCTGCTCATCAGCAGCACGAACCGGGTGCAAACACGTATCATAACAGCGAACAGCAAAAAGTCACTTCAGTTATTGAGGGCATTGGCCGGGCCTCGGTAGCCCGGCTACGGATTACTGGGCCAGCCTGAGATTATTTCCCGGCCGGATCTTCGGCAGCGTCGCCCGCGCAGCCAGCGGCGGCGGCGTAGTTGTTGCCTTGAGTCAAACCCAAGGCCGCGGCTTGGTGCCAGTCCTGGCAGGCCTCGTCGGCCTGGCGTAGCATCTCGCGGGCGTGGCCGCGGTTCAGGTAGGCCTCGGCGTACTCCGAGTTGAGGCGCAGGGCCTCGGTGGCGTCGGCATTGGCCTTGTCGTACTGCTCTAGCTTCAGTTCAGCGGCGGCGCGGTTGTTCCAAGCGTAAGCGTACCGGGCGTCGAGGGCAATGGCGTGGTCGAAGTCGGCCATGGCCCCGGCGTAGTCCTTGTTTTCGAAACGGGCGTTGCCGCGATTGGTGAAAGCCAGCGCGTTATCGGTTTTCTGGGCCAGGTAGGTATCGTAGTCGCGCAGGGCCTCGGGTAGCTGGCTGGTGCGGCGCTCGGCGGCGGCGCGGTTGAGCAGCGCAGGCAACAGCGTGGGTTGCAAGGCCAAGGCGTGCGAGTAGTCGGGTATGGCGGCGGCGTAGTTTCCCATCCGCAGGTTGGCGCTGGCGCGGTCGTGGTAAGCGTAGGCGTAGTTGGGGTCGGCCTTCACGGCTCCATCGAAGTCGTCGCGGGCGGCCTGATACGAGCCCTGCTCGAAGCGCAGCACCCCGCGGTTGTACCAAGCCGGGGCGTAGGCCGGATTGGCCTTGAGGGCCTCGCTGTAATCGGATACGGCCTCGGGGATCTGGCCAGCGGCCTCGCGGGCCTGGGCCCGGCCAAAATAGTGGGCGTAGGCCCCGGGCTCTAGTTTCAGGACCTGGTCGTAATCGGCCACGGCAGCGGGGTAGTTCTTCAGAGCCAAGCTGGTAGCGGCGCGGTTGGCATAGGCGGGCGCGAAGTCGGGCTTGGCAGCCACCGCTTGGTTGAAGCTAGCCAGCGCGGCCGGGTAGTTCTGGGCCGTGAAGCTGACCAAGCCAGCATTATAGGCTCTTTCGGCTACTTGGCGGCCGGGTAGCGTGCGGGCCCGCACGCTGTCAACCTGGGCCCGGATCGGTGCGGCCCCTAGCAGTACGGCCGCGCAAAGACCCCAACTAAGAAATATGGTTTTTCGTGGCATAAGAGCAGGAGTTGGGATAGAGACTGCTATGGGTACCGCGAAGGTAGGCCGATTTTATTAATTGTACATTTTAAATATATTTTGACTTTTTACAAGATTTTTTATTGGCATTCAATGGATGGCAACCTCTCGCTTACGATCTTAAATGATGAACTCCCCGCAGTACTGTCTTAGATGAAGCTGTTACAGCAATTCAACGAACCGCGTACGTAGGGGCGGGGCTTGTCCTCGCCCACTATTCGCCCGAAGTCGTTCAATGGCCGGGCGGGGATAAGCCCCGCCTCTGCGCGGATTTGCGGCACATCGTTCATGAAACTGCTTTAAACTTGTTAAGCTACACCCCCAGCGAAGCCAATAGTAGCCTCGATTCCATTGGTCACACGACAAGAGATAGTCAAAATAATCGTCGGCTACAGAATATTAATTTGATTGGCATGCCTGCCTTCTATTATCTTTAACCCCACCCAAAAATATAATTTTCCTTATGACCCCGTTGCCGCGTTCCTCCGAAATCTTGTCGTTCACCAACGCGGCGGGGCAGCTATACTATCATCCGGCGGGCCACGTGCGCTTGGCCTGGGGCCCGGGTCGCATTCCACTCGACATGGTGCAGAGTTTCTACGAAAAAGCGCTGGCGGTGCTGCTGACCACTGGGGCCCGCAAAATATTATCTGAACACGGGCAGCGAGCCCCGTTGTTGCCAATAGCCCAGCAGTGGCTCACCCAAAATTGGATTCCGCGGGTAGTGGCCCAGGCCCGCGCGGCCCACTGTGCCCTCGTCGAAGGCACCGACCCCGTCCACCGCTTGTCTACCGAAACAGTGGTCTGGACAGCCCCAGCGGGCTTTACCTTCAAGCGCTGCGCCACCCGCGCCGAGGCTGAAAACTGGCTGGCCGGCCTCAAGCTTTAGGAAATGTTAGAGCCGTTCTCGGGTTGGGGCATGTAGGGTACGGGACTGGTCCCCGACTGTCGTTGTACGATTAATTAATGCGGAAATCGTTCGACTACGGGCGGGGGCCAGCCCCGCATCCTACAATGTTCGACGGTACCCCAACCCGAGAACCGCTGTAGGATGAAGCGACGATGACTGTAGAGCACACGGTCCTTATCCTTTAACATTCAATGCTTCCTTGCGCTCAAGGGCCTTTTGCCGGCCCATGCGGCCCGGGCGGACGGTGGATTCCTCGTCGCCGAGGAGCAGGCCCCAGGGCTTAAGCGAGTCGATGCGGTCGCAAATAATTTTGACGATGGCGATGACCGGCAGGGCCAGAAACATTCCCGCCACCCCGCCGATGGCGTTACCCACCAGCACCCCCACGATGGCCACCAGCGCGTTGACTTTAATTTTGGAGGCCACGATGCGCGGAATGAGAAAGTGGTTGTCGATGAACTGAATGAGGATGTACACCGCCACGACGGCCGCGGGGTAGCCGTAGCCGTCTTTCGTGACGAAAGCCATGAACACAGGCAGCAGAATGGCCGCGAGCCCGCCCACATAGGGAATAAAGTTGAGCAGGGCCCCCAGTACCCCCAGCAACAGGGCGTACGGGATACCCAGCACCAGCAGCCCGACCACGTTGAGGACGGCCACGATGCTGCCCTCAATCAAGAGGCCCACCATGTAGCTCTGGATGGCGGCTTTGCTCTCGTGCAGCACCTCGGCCACACCCGTGTCGGTGTGCCGGCCCGAAAACACCTGGGTGAGGAAGTTTACCATCCGCTGTTGGTACAACAGCAGCAAGAAGATGTACACCGGCAGCAGCGTAGCCACCACCAGCAGGCCCGACACGGCTGTGAGCGTGCCGCCAGCTAGGCTTGCCGCCCGGCTCCCGGCTTCGTTGAGGTAGCCCATTAACTTCTGGTTCGTCAGGCCGAAGCGGGCGTTGAGCCACTGCTCCACTGAGGCTGTCGTCTCGAATAGCTTGGCTTTGAACATCGGCAACTGGCTCGACAGCTGCAAGGCCTGCAAGTAAACAAAGTACAGCAGGGCCAGCAGCGCCGCTACGCCCAGCACCACCGTGAGGGCAATGGCCAGCAGCTTGGGCACCCGATGGCGCAACAGCCAGTGCTCGATGGGGTGGAGCATGACGGCGAAGATGGCCGCGAAAAACAGCGGAAAAATCAGGTCAGAAGCAATGTGTAGCGTCAGCACTACCAGGGCTAGGCCCAGCAGCACGAGCGGCGCCTTTACATAAAGTGGAAGCTTGAGTTCGGATGGGTCTTGGTCGTGCATGGGGTAGTTTACGGGCTCCAGGGAGGTGGGTTAAAACTAATCGTATGTACCAGCCTGGGCGCGGCTAGAAAATTAGTTCGGTACCAACGACAGATTTCGCGCTGCGCCTTGGCTGAGGCCACAATATCCGGCACCTTTGTTTCGCGCCTCTCAACGAGACATGCCTCGCCGGGCCCTCTCTGCATGACAGCCGCCATCCATTCTGGAATTATACTGCCCCAACTGCCCTCGGCTCCGGGGGTGGAAATCGTGGGGCCCACGGCCTACGTCATCGCCGACGATGCGCCGTTTCTCTACGCCCTTGACGCCGCTACGCTGGCCCCAACGGGCCAATTTCAACTTTTTTGGCACCGCTGATTTCGCCAGCGGCCGCCTCTCCAAAGCCACCAAGCCCGACCTGGAAGTTTTGGCTGCTTGCATTTGGCCCGGCCGCGGGCCCGGGCTGCTGCTGTTCGGCTCCGGCGGTACGGCGCTGCGGTGCCTGGGCTACTAGGTGCCGCTGGCGCCAGGGGCCGTGCCCGGGCTGCCCCAGGCTTTCGACTTAACGGTCCTCTACGCCGCGGCTCAGACTGTGCTGCCGGCCGGTGCGCCCCTCAATATCGAGGCCGCTGCCACACTGATACCGAACTGCTACAGCGCGGCCTGGGGGCGGGAGTAGCGGCCGTGGTGCTGCGGCTGCCGCTGGCCGCCGCGCTCAGTAATTTGGCCGGGGAGGGCCCCGCGCCCGTGCCCGTTACGCAGCGGTTTTGGCTGCCTGCAGTGGATGGCAGCCCGGCGGGCTTTTCGGGGGCCACCTTCGTTGAGAAGCACCTGTGGGTGACGGTATCGGTGGAAAACACCACCGACCCCGTGCGCGACGGCGCGGTGCTGGGTTCGTTCGTGGGCGCGCTCTACTTGGTCGCCGACACGGTCGACTTTGCCTGTCTCACCTGGGCCGATGGCCGCGCGTACCGCGGTAAAGTAGAGGGCTTGGCCTTGCGGGGGCCTCTGCCCGGCGGACGCCACGAGCTGCTGCTTGTCACCGACGACGACTGCGGCGGCAGCCCTGGTGGCTACAGTGGGGTGAGGCCCGTGTGGGTCCTTCAAATTGTCTCTAGAATTCGCAGCTATTCTTGCGGCTGCTGGCTTTGGGTCGGTTGGCGCGTTCAGCCCCTGGCTGGTACGTTCGTACCCCGTTTTCGTATTTTTGGCTCCTTGGCAACGACTTTGGGCTGCCGAATGCGTAAGGGGCGGTGGTACTGCTTTTTCAAACGCCACGGATCTGTATTTATAATTAATTATGTGGTGGATATACGCCTTGCTCTCCGCTTTATTTGCTGCCCTTACCGCCATTTTGGCTAAAATTGGCATCAAGGGAGTCGATTCTAACCTAGCTACGGCCATCCGGACGGTCGTGATTTTGGTGCTGGCCTGGGGCATCGTTTACTTCCGAGGCGGGCTCGACCAAATCGGCCTGCTCACCCGCACGAACCTCGTTTTCTTGGGCCTCTCAGGTGTCGCCACGGGCCTGTCGTGGATATTTTACTTTCGGGCCTTGCAGCTGGGCAAAGTATCGCAGGTGGCCCCCGTCGACAAGCTCAGCGTGGCCCTGGCTATCATTCTGTCGGTTGTCTTTCTGGGCGAAAAGCTCACCTGGCACACCGGCCTCGGGGCGGCCCTGATTATCAGCGGGACGCTGGTCCTGATTTTTTAATACCCATTTTCCGGATTCTTAAAATTGCATGAAACTGTCCTCGCTTGTCAAACAAACCGGTTTAGGCCTGCTCCTGCTCCTGGGGCCGCTGCCCGTCGTCCGGGCCCAACAGGTCACGCCGCCGGCGCCGGCCGACACGCTGCATAAGTACGAGCGCCCCGCCGCGGGCCCGGCTGCCGTCGCGAAAAAGTCGTTTTTCCAGAGCAAGGGGTTCCGGGCGACCGCTGTGCCGGTGTTGCTCATCGGCTACGGCATCAGTACCATCAACGGGCACGGGTTTTACTCTTCCTACGACGTTAAGAGCGACATCAATCACCTTTTCGGCCCCGGCCGCCACACCCACGTCGACGATTTTCTGCAGTTTGCGCCTTACTTTGAGCTGGGCGGCGTGCTGCTGGCCGGTGTCGAATCGCACAACGACCGGATAAACCTGGCCCTTGTTATCTTGAAAAGCGAGGCCATCATGCTCAGCAGCGTGTTCGTGGTAAAAACGCTGACCGACATCCAAAGGCCCGATGGGTCGGACCGTCGGTCGTTTCCGTCGGGGCACACGGCGCAGGCATTCCTGGCGGCCAGCATCGTCCACACTGAACTGCGCGACAAGAGCCAGTGGTACGGCATCGGGGCCTACACCATTGCCACCAGCGTGGCCGTTTTGCGCATGGTGAACGACAAGCACTGGGAGTCCGACGTGGTAGCCGGCGCGGGCTTTGGCATCCTTTCGGCGCATCTGGCCTACCTCACCCAACGCTACCGCTGGGGCCACCGGCCAACAGAAACTTCCAGCTCTTTTCATTTCGCACCGCTTTATTACGCCGGGGCCACCGGACTCGCGGTGCGCTGGCAGCTGCGCTAGTTTCCGCCTTCAGCGCTTTCCGCGCCGGGTGCCTGCTGGCGCGTGGCTCTTGGCCTCAATTCTGGAGTTTCTAAAGCGGTGGCTGGCGCTGCCGTTGCGATTGCCGTACGCGCTGGCCGTAGGCGCGGCCGGCTGGCGCGGCGGGTATCTGTGGAAAGAGAGAGCGATACGCTAATTCACTTTCATTCCAAGCAGGCAGCAAAACTGTTTGAGAAAGTTGAGACGCAACGTGCCCGAAAGCCTGCAACCTATTTTGCGTTCCAATTCTTCGTAGTTGCTGTAGCAAAAACTAGAAATTCTATTTTTTATCCGGCCATTTCTTATGAGCCAAACCGCTTCATGAGGGCCGCCTCTCGCGTCTTCTTGCACGGTTACATAATAGTCATACTCACCCCACTGACGTGTTGTTTGAATGAATGGCAGCAGCGGATTAATAAATGTAATCCGGTCATAGCTGATTATTATGAACTGATTCTGAGTGCAGAAAAGTGTGACAACCAGCGCTGCAACTGCTGATGTAATGAGTACAATCTTCAGGTTCTGATCCCCTACCCACGAACTGAAGGTAAAGAGTTGAACGTACTGACCTCTGATTATCAACTTATAAGTCGCAAACCCAACCATCAAGTTCATTGCAACTAGCAGTCCGAACCCGCCGAATATTCTATACTTGGAGTAAACTTTGCGCATCTCGTGCTCCTGCATAGTATTTAGTGTTGTCTTAAAGTTGTAGGGTAAAAGTATGCGATAACAAGAATGGATGATACTTAGCGTGAAGTGTACATTTGCCCAGCTAATTCCCCACGACCACTGCCCCGTGACCGACCCCGAATTCAACCTGCTCGACGAGCTCTACTTCGTCACCCCGTTCCGCACCTTGCTGGAAAAAACTGGCTTGCCGGCCGCCGAGCTGCGCGAGCAGCTGCGTGAGTTGCTGGAGCAAGGCCTCGTGCGCAGCTATTGGCCCGACCCCGACACCGAGCTGGCTTATGAGCCCACCTCTTTCGGGGCCATTGCCGGCGATGCCAGCTACCTGGCTTCGAAGGAAGGGCTGCTGCGCCACAACACCCGCTAGCCGTGGCCCCGCCCGTGCTGCCTGCCCCGCCGCCTGCCCCGGCGGCCCGCCCGCCGGGCTACTACGTGCGCCAGCGCCTGTGGCAAAACCGGCCCGCCGTGCTGGGGCTGGCTTTCATTGTGTTGTGCGCCGTGGTGTCGGGGTTGGGCTACTGGATTCTGCCCGACAACTCGCCCGACGCGAGCCACGGCTTCGTAGCGCTGCAAAAGCAGGGCCCCGGGCTGCGCGTGGATTTCCTGCGCCGCCCCCTTCCCGATTCGGTGCTAGCCGCCCGCCTGGCCCCTAATATTTTCCGCACTTGGTGGCACGGCTGCGAGCCAGATTACGAAGAAACCCCCATCAGCGCTTACCAGGCCCAAGGCCTCGGCTCGGCCCTTATTCGCCCCTGGGCCGAGCCAGGCACCCAGCCGGGGCCCCCACAGCGCGTAGCCGCCGGCCCGCGCCTCGCCCGCACCTATGCGTTGGGCACCGACAAAGCCGGACGCGACGAGTTGAGCCGCCTGCTGCTGGGCACGCGCATCTCGTTGGGCATCGGGCTGGTAGCGGTGCTTATTTCGATGACTTTGGGCATGAC
>JANPOR010000386.1:0-3359 GCA_031428075.1 Hymenobacter sp.
GTAGGACTTTCAACTACCCCCGCGAAATTTATGGGCGCACGGCCCTGGGTACGTACTCGCAGCTGAGCCTGAGCGGCGGCAACGACAAAACCCGTTTCTACGTCTCGGGCGGCTACACCAATGAGCAGGGGCTGGTGCGCAACACGGGTTTTGCGCGCAGCTCGCTACGCACGAACCTGACGCACAACTTCCGCGACAATTGGGACGTGCAGTTCAATTCCAACTACGTGCACAACGACACGCGGCGAGGTTGGGAAAACAACGACAACAACGGGGTGACCATCGGTACCAACCTGACGGTGTTGCCCAACTACGCTGACATACATCAGCGCCCCGATGGCAGTTACCCCTACAACCCGTATTACAACGAGAACCCGTTTCGGGTGATAGACCAGTTTGTGAATACTGAAATCACGAACCGCTTCATTCAAAGCGTGGCCACCAATTACTACGCCTTCAACCGCGAGCACCAGCAGCTGCGCCTGGGCTTGCAGTTTGGCGCAGACCTGCTCGCGACCGAATCGCACCTATACGCTCCCGACCAGGCACAGTCGCAGCAGAGCGCGCAGAGCGGCTATTCAGGTGCCTCGCGCTACCAGACTAACCGCAACCTGAGCACCAACTGGCAATTGACAGCCGTGCACACCTTCACGGGCGCGGCCCTGACGCACACGACCTCGACGGGCCTGGTGCGCTACGGGCAAGACCTGCTCGTGACGGCTGCCCAGGGCGAAGGCTTGGTGGGCGGACAGCAAAACACCAACAATGGTGCGGTGCGTACCCCCTACAGCTTCATCCAATCCATTGTCAACGTCGGAGCATTTATCCAGCACGAGGTGAACTGGCGCGACCGGGTAGTGGCGACGCTAGCGCTGCGGGTGGACAAAAACTCTACCAATGCCGATGCCAACAAGTTTTATGGCTTTCCAAAGGCGGCCCTGGCCGTCAATCTACCGCGGTTTGACTTCTGGAGCTTGCCGGTTATCAACCAGCTCAAGCTGCGCGCGGCTTACGGGGAAACAGGCGGGCCGGCCGCCTTCGGCGCCGGCTACAGCGCGCTAAGTCCGGTCGTGTACCAAAATCAGCTGGGCATTACGGCGCCCCTGACGCAGGGCAACCCCAATATTCGCTACGAAACAGCCCGCGAGATAGAGACGGGCATTGACGTGGGGCTGCTGGACAACCGGGTCACGCTGGAAGTAACCTACTACGACAAAAAAGTTAAAAGCCTCTTGCAGCAGAAGCTGCTGGCCCCGTCCACCGGCTACGAGAGTATTACGGGCTACCCGGTGGGCGATTTGCGCAACCGCGGGCTGGAAGTATCGTTGGGTGCCACACCTGTCAACCAAGTTGACTTCCGCTGGAACACGGTACTCAATTACTGGTTCAACCGCAGCCTCACCACCCGGCTGGACATCTCGCCCAAGCCGGTGGGACCGAACCTGGGGGCGCTCTATGGCTTCAATGAGTTGCGTGAGGGGCAGTCGCCCACGGCCTGGGTAGGTACGCCCGTCGTGTCCGAGGGCCGCTACACGGTGTACGGCGATTCCCAGCCCCGCTTTCAGCTCTCGTCCTTCAACGAGCTGACGTTGTGGAAGAACCTACAGCTCTCATTTCTCTGGCACTGGAAGTACAAGGGCTATAACAGCAACTATACCCGCTTTCAACTCGACCAGGGCGGCGACACCTACGACTGGAACGTGCCCACCAACCGCAACGCGTCGGGCAACCTGATTCCGGGGCCGCCCGTGCCGACGGGCTTGGCCCGCCAGCAGGGTCTGACGGCCGCCTATTTTATTGAGGATGCCTCCTACCTGAAGTTGCGTGAGGTAGCCCTCTACTACAGTGTGTCCTCCCCCGCACTGGCAAAGGTTTTCGGACACGGCTTGGCTGGCCTCAAGGTAGGGATATCGGGTAATAACCTGCTGCGCTTCACGCCCTACACCGGCTACGACCCGGAAGTATCGGCCTTTGGCACCTCGTCGGTGGGCAGCAATTTCGACATCGTGTCGGCCCCGCCCACCAAGCGGGTGCTGGTGCACGTCGGACTTGAATTTTAACCTGCTTTTAATCAATTGCTTATTATGTATTTCAACCTGTTTCCTTCCTTCCTCAAGCCAGGCCGTACGGCTGGCCTGCTGGGGCTGCTGCTGGGGCTGGACGCTTGCCAGGCCATCACCATCGAGCCGGTACCAAACCCCAACGGGGCAGAGCTGACCGACGTGTCGCACAACGCAACGCGCAACCAGGTCAGCCAGTTGGCGGTGGGCACGTTCGCGACCATGCGCACGGGCTATAGCACCAACCCTGGCAACGGTACCAGCAGCTACGAGTCGTATTGCAAGGTGGCCGGCACCCTGGGCCGCGAGGTATACGTGCTCAATCAGTCGGAGCCGCGCTGGGTAACCGAGCTGGGGGGCCAGAATGGCGTGCTCGACAACGGTGCCTTCTACAACGGCTATTACTTGGCCTTTAGCAACGCCCGCGAGACGGCCGCCGTGTGGCAGCGGGCGGCCCTGAACACCGCCGCGCTAACGGCGACCGAGAAGCTGGGCGTCCAGGGGGCCAGCAACACGATTATTGCGTTCGAACTCCTACACGTCCTGAACATGCAGGGCAAGAACGGCATCCGCCTGGACGTGCAGGATTACCTGCACCCGGGCCCGTTCGTGAGCTACGAGGCGGGGCTGGCCGAAATCCGGCGCTTGCTGGAGCTGGCCCAAACCCAACTGCAGGGCGCCGGCCCCGCGTTTGCGTTTGCGGTACCGGCCGGCTTCGCGGGCTTTGATACGCCGGTAGGCTTTCTGCGCTTCAACCGGGCCGTGCTGGCGCGCGTGGCGGTGTACCAGCAAGACTGGACCGGCGCCCTGGCTGCGCTGCAAGCCAGTTACCTCGACTTGTCGGGCAACCTGGGCCGAGGGCCGGTGTTCACCTGGGGCATCTCCCCGGACGTGCTCAACCCGCTCTACCAGTCCCTCAACAGCACGGTGGCCGTGGTGGCCAATAACAGCTTCGTGGCCGATGCCGAGCCGGGCGATGCCCGATTGGCTAAAGTGGCGCGCCGCGGCCAGGCCTACTCCGTGAGCGGCATCTCGGGCCGGTACGACGTGAATCTGTACCCGACCAACCTGACTCCGGTTTCGATTATCCGCAACGAGGAGTTGGTGCTTCTCTACGCTGAGTGCCAGCTGCAAACCGGGCAGCTTACCGAGGCGGTGCGAGCGCTGAATCTGGTTCGCACCCAGTCCGGCCAATTGCCGCCCTACGCGGGACCGGTGACGCCGGCGGCCCTGCTCGACGAGTTGCTGCAGCAGCGCCGCTACTCGCTCTTTTACGAAGGCCACCGCTGGCTGGACCTG
>JANPOR010000387.1:0-1864 GCA_031428075.1 Hymenobacter sp.
ATACCGACGCCGCGCTAATACCGTAGCGCATCTGTAGCGCGGATTTGGCAGCCCGCGCTACAACGCGTATCGGCCCCGCTCCACTCGTAAATTCGCAGCCCGCACCCGGTTTGTCTTGACGATGTTCACTGGCCTCTTCTCTCTTGCGCAGAAAACCGGAGCCGGTGGAGCCCGGTGGCTGGGGGCCCTGCTGCTGCTTTTCAGCCTCGGGGCCCGGGCCCAAAACATGGCGCCGGAGAAGCCAAAGATTACCCGCATCCTGTTTCTACTCGACGCGTCAGGCTCGATGATGGCCCCTTGGGAAGGGAAGTCGCGCTGGGACGTTGCCAAGCAGATACTAAGCAAAATGGCCGATTCCCTCAACGCCTACCCCAACTTGGAGTTGGGCTTGCGGGTGTACGGCCACCAGTTTCCGAACAGCGCCAAAAACTGCGAAGACTCCCGGCTCGAAGTGCCGTTTGCACCGCGCAATGCCAAGGCCATCAAGGCCAAGCTCGTCGTCCTCAAGGCTCAAGGTAATACACCGATTACGTACTCGCTGCAACAGTCGGCCCACGACTTCCCGCCCGATAAAACCGCGCGCAATGTGCTGCTGCTCATCACCGATGGCTTCGAATCGTGCAACGCCGACCCGTGTGCGGCCTCGCTGGCTTTGCAGCGCAAGCGGGTATTTCTCAAGCCGTTCGTGATTGGCATCGGGGCCGAAAAAGAATTCGGCCGGCAACTCGAATGCCTGGGCCAATACTACAACGCGGCCGAGGTAAAAACCTTCCGCACAGTAATGAACGACGTCATTGCCCAAACGCTGGCCAAAACCACCGTGGCCGTGAACCTGATCGACGCCGACGGCCACCCGGTGGAGAGCAACGTCAACCTCACGTTCGTCAACAACGTGACCGGCCAGCCCGAATACAACTACATCCATTACCGCGACGCCCAGGGCCGCGCCGACGTGCTGGCCATCGACGCCCTTCAGAGCTACGATTTGGTGATCAACACTGTACCGGCCGTGCGCCAGGCCAACGTGCCCATCAAAGCCGGCAAAGCCAACGTGCTGACCTTTAAAACGCCCCAGGGCACGTTGTTCCTGCAAAGCCCGCCCCTTACGCCCAACCCCTACGGCGCGGTGCAGGCCGTGGTGCGGGCCCCGGGGGCCCCCGGCACCGCTGTGGCCCTGCCCTTCGGCACCCGCCAGAAGCTATTGGCCGGCACCTACGACGTGGAGTTGCTTACGCTGCCGCGCCTTACCCGCCGCGTCAGCATCCGCCAGGGCCAGGAAGTGGCCGTGACCTACCCGGCCCCCGGCACGTTCAACATCACCTCCGATTTGAAAGGCTACGGCAGCATCTACCAACTCAACAACGACGAGTCGCAAACCTGGATTTACAACTTGCCCGACGGCGGCAGCAGCAAACTCAATTTGCCCATGCAGCCGGGGGCCTACCGCTTGGTGTTCCGCACCAAAACCGCCCTCGGCAGCAAGTTTACCGACGTGCGGAATTTCACGATTCGCAGCGGGCAAACCACCTCAGTAGCCATTTTTGGAAAATGAAGCAGAATCAGTAGGAGAAAGCAGAACGACCGACTCCCTTCCTTGAAAAAAGGAAGGGAGTCGGTCGTTTTAACATAACCTCCAATACTTCCCGTAAAAAACTTTCCCTACACCAAATCGAAAGACATCCGCAGCGGCTTCGGAGCCGGCCTACCCGAGCTGGGCAAAAACAACCTCAACGTGGGGGCACTCTGCGCCAACATCACCGGCTCGCTCAAGATGGACACCTTCAAAAAGGCCTTCCCCGAGCGGTGTTTCCAGGTCGGCATCGCCGGGGCCAACACGACGGACGTGGCCGCGGGCATGACTATT
>JANPOR010000388.1:0-4238 GCA_031428075.1 Hymenobacter sp.
CACGCGCTGGAAGTAGATAACCTGGCGCTGGGCTATCGACTGACTTTCTACGACCTGGATTTTCGAGCAGATTTTGCGGGCCCGAATCTGGTCACCACGACGTTAAGCCATCTAGTTTTCCAGCCCCTACCGGGTGGGGCCGCCCGGCAGCGGCGCTGGGCCGCCAATCGGCAGCGGGCCTATCTGGGTTCGCAGCTGCACTTTTTGCGGTGCGTGTATGCCGATGCGGCACCCGCCGCAGGCTTTGAGGTGCAGCGGTTGCGGCGGGTACCCAACCGTCGCCGGGCCGCCGCCGATAGCCTGCTACGGGCGCGCCAAGCAGCACTGGGTATCGCTTTTCAGCCGACCAGTGTGCCGGACTCCGTGTGGCGCCTGCTGGAGCAACCCCGCGAGCTAACCTTTCTCTATGCGCCCTTGCTCCCAGCCCCGGCCTATCGGCAAGCGCTGGGAGGTCGCGTCTGGTTGCGCTACCCGGATTTGCTGGCTGTTACCTACCTGCGTGCCAAGCCCGACGCCAACTATCACCAACTCAGTCTGACCCTAACGCCGGGCCGCGAGCAGGCCTCCGTGCTGCACTTGAACCAAAGCCCAGTCGCCGAACTCACCCCGCAAGGCCCCCCCGTCGACCCGTTGGCGCTGCTCGCGGAAGGCTATTGGGCTTTTGAACAAATGGGTGATTTATTGCCAACGGACTACGAGCCACCCCTTATGTTACCCGAGCGCCCACGCTGAGTGGGACCTGCAAAATCTGCCTTCTTGTCCTAAACCGGGTGTGTTGCTACCTATATGTAGCCTTTTATCCACGAGCATAAAGTATGTTTTCTTCTCACTAGGCTCGGTTAAAAGTTTAGTCAAAAGTCAGGTAAGCACGCTGGTATTCTGCTCCCAGTTGAAGGCCAGCAGGGCCTCGATATCGAAGCGGAGCGAGTCTTTGAGGGCGTCGTCGGAGAAGTCAAACTCGCCGTGCAGGTTGATATGCTGCCAGCTGACGGGCGAGCTGGCGGCGATGGCGTCGGCCACCGACTGGCGCTCGGCCGCCGGGGCCTGAAATAAGTACTGATTGAGGTAGAGGCAGTTCCAGCACACCATCGTGTTCTGGACCAGCCGTTTGCAGGCATCGGCCAGCTGCTGCTCTTCCTTGCCGGCGTAGGGAATCTGCCCGTTTTGGCCGTAGAACACGGCCCGGGCGAAGGTATGGGTGCTTTCGAGCTTATCCAGCTGGTCATCAATGCGCTTGCGCAAACTCTGGTCGTCCATGTAGCGCAGCAAAAACTCGGTACGCACCACCCGGCCCAACTCGCGTAAGGCCAGGTAGAGCGGGTGGTGCTGCTGCGAGTAGGAGTTAAGCCGGCGCAGCAGCGTGGAGGCCGTGACGTTCTTCTGCTTGAGGCTCACCACCAGCCGTAGTAGCGTGTCCCACTGGGCCTCGATAAGGGCGCGGTCGATGTACTTGACTGGGGCCAGGCCGTAGGTGCTCAGGTCAGGCACGTCCATCCCAGCAAAGGCGTAGAGCTGTTGGTCCTGAAAGGATTGGATGCGCGGCGCAAACTCGATGGTGAGGAAAGCAGTGAGGGCGAAGTTGACTTCCGTGAAGCCGTGGGTATCGGTCGAGTGAATCGTCGACTCCACCACGTCGTTGTGCAACAGCCCATCAACCAGATGGGCGGCCTCGCGCTCTGAGGAGCTGAAGGTGGTGGAGTAGAAGAGCCGGTGGCGGTCGTCGAGAAAGCCGTAGGAAACGATGCCCTTCTCCTGGCCAAAGTACTTGTAGGAATGGGTAGCGTGAATCGAATCGACGGCCACGTAGTACTTCTGGCCATCGGAGGAGGTATGCACCACCTCGGGGTGGCGCTTGAAGAGGCGACTCACGGGCAGCTTACCGGTGAGCGCAAGTACCGCGTCATTGGCCCGGCGCAGGTTCTCCAGCGAGAAGTACCAGTTAACCGTGTTTTCCAGCGTGGCGAGCGCCACGTGCCTGGTGGCGTGGGCCATGCGCGTCAGCCCCAGGTTGCAGCCGTAGGCCATCACCCCAGCGAAGAACACGCGCTCCGCGGGCCGGGGCGGCCGGTTACGTGGACTCCAGTGGGTGAGGCAGTCCGTGAAGTGGCACTCCTGATTGACGGTGTGCAGCACCTCGTACAAGGAAATCACGCCCGGCCCTGGGAACAGTGGCCGGGCGGCGGGCGCCTCTTCCTCCACCGGCCTGGCGGGGGTCAAAAAACGCGGCCGGCCGTTGGCGCGCGGGCGCACGCCGGGGTTGGTGCCGGCGTCCAGCCGCTCGCAGGTGCGGGCGAAGGCGGTGGCCAGCTTGGCTTGCAGTTCGGCCAGCCAGGGCCCCGGCTCGCGCAGGTGGGTCAGGTCCGTCTGGACCAGCAACTCCTCCCGCTGCCGCTCCCAGGTGGCGGCGTCAAGCAGGTAGGTGTCGAAGGGACGGTAGCGCAGCGAATGGGCCAGGTTCAGCTTGCCCGCTTTCAGGTGGTCGGCTACGTGGCCCGCCAGCAGGGCCTTGTAGAGGGAAACGGGGCTTTCGGCCTGCGCCAGGGCGGCCCGCTCGGCCGCTTTCAAGAAGCCGGTTAGCGGCTGGCTGCCTACTTGGCCATCCCGCGCCCGGTACTGGGTAAGGGCTTGGGCCAGGGGGCTATCGGCCGCCCCTTCGTAGACCACGCGGCGCAGAATCTCGCCCAGCCGACGTTGCAGGGTGCGCGAACGTTCTTCGATAATCTGGTAGTAGGGGCCGGTGCTACTGCCTCCACCCCCTTTGCGTAGCTGCTGCGCCGTCTGGCCCAGTTGCGCAAAAGCCACTACGTTCGGGGCTTGTAGCCAGGTCAGCAGGGCCTCTACCTTCTCCTCGTTGGTGCGGGCAAACGAAAAGGCGACCGCTTCGAGTTGCGTCAGGGCCGCGCCGTGGCTCACCACGCCTTCGAGCACCTCTCGCAGCTGGCCGGCCGTATCCTGCTGCTGGCGGAAGACCCGTTCCTGGGTTTCCCGCTGGGCGGCGTTGCGATGGGTTTGCACGGCCTGCAAGAGCGTTTCGGTCAGCAGGTCACCGACCTGATAGTACTGGTAGACCACGAAGCAGCGCACCAGCAGGTATTTCTTGTCGGCCTGCTGCTGCACCTGAAAAACCTGCGTTCGCTCGACGTAGCGGGCGTAGTAGCGCACGACTTCCTCTGATAAGTCCAGGGCCTGCACCACGGGGTACACTTGGATAAACAGGGCCTGGAGCACGGCGTAGTCCTGTACGTTGGCCCGGATGGCCGAGGGGCGCATCACTTCCAGACTGCGCTTGAGCATGGTCAGCCGGTAGGGTCGGTGCGAATGGGCCGGGGTTTCTTCGGGCGTGGTGAACAAGGCGTCTAGCAGCTGGCGCACGGCGGGCGTCAGGTGGTGCGCCAGCTGCGTGGTGAGGTGCTGCTCGACCGTGCGAAAGGCCTCGGTGACCAGGCCGGCCAGCGCCGCGTAGGTCGGCACCTCCCAGCGATGGGCGCGGATATAGTCGGCTGCGGAATAAAACACGGCCACCGGGTTCATTTGTTGACGGGCAAAATGGGTCACCTGCTGGCGCACGGCGGCTTCGGCCTGCTCGAAGGACAACACCCCGAATTGCTGGAGAATATGCTCCCGATGGTGCATGCGGGTGGCCTTGTCGTAGCGCGCCCACTCGACCGCTTTCAGGTGGTAGCGCTGCTGCACGTAGGCGCAATCGCCTGCCAGAAACCGGTCGGCCGGGAAGAAGCGCCCCGTAGCCTTGAAGTAGCCGACCTGGAGTACAAAGCCGCCCCGGCTGTGCGGGGCCAGTAGCGTAGCCAGAAATTGGGTGGCCCAGTCGGGCAGCGCAAAGAAGAGTTGCCGCTGGGGCTGATTGAAAACAGGGGGCTGGTCGAAGGCGCGACGCTGGGTCGCGTCGAGCAAGGGCAGGTGGCGGGCCATTAAGAGGGGAGCAAATCCTAAAAGTAGCCCGCCGGCTTGTACAGTGAAACGTCCGTGGCTGTTGCAGAACCTGGGTTAGGAGGTTCAGTTTTAGCGCAGGTCCTTTGCGATTGCCCGATTTGAGGTTTCGGTGCGACTGTTTCGTCTGCAAGCACGTGTTTTCGCGTCCAGCAGCGGCCGGGGCAAGGCCACTGCTAGGCTTAGTTGCCGTTCGGGCCGGTGCTTGAGCAGCTTTTTGAGGTTGTAGGCCACGGCCGCGAGCAGCATGGTTTTGTGGGCTCCGGCATGGCCCCGCACGTTGACCCGGC
>JANPOR010000389.1:0-15890 GCA_031428075.1 Hymenobacter sp.
GCACCGCACCCCGAACGTCCGTGCCACCACTACGCGGTTCGGGCGCTTAGTGCTATTTTTCTATCAATATTCCACCGCTACGCGGTTAATCAGCACCTTGGGTTTTGTAGTCCGTACTACGGTTCGCACGAGCTAGCCACCCCGGCGACCGGTGGGAAGTGCGGCCACTCCGGTATCTTTCGAATGAATCCTTGCCTTTGCCATCCTTGCCATGAAACGCCTCGTCGAAAAGCACCCGCTGGCCATCCGTTGGTTTCACTGGATAAACTTTCCCATTCTCGCGCTCATGATTTGGAGCGGAATCCTGATTTATTGGGCCAACGACGTGTACCGCGTCGGCTGGGGCCGTACCACGCTGCTCAAGTTTTTCCCGGAGTCGTTTTACAAAGCCTTCGGTGTGTCCCAAAAGCTGGCCCAAGGCATGAACTGGCATTTCACGCTGATGTGGATTTTCGTCGTCAACGGCCTGCTGTATGTATGTTACACGCTATTTTCGGGCGAGTGGCGGCACCTACTGCCCGACCGCCACTCGCTACGCGAAGCCGTTGAAGTAACGCTCCACGACCTGGGCCTGCGCAAGGGCGCGCCGCCGATGATGAAGTACAACGGGGCTCAGAAAATCGCCTACACCGCTGTTGTACTCATGGGCGTGGGCTCGCTGCTCACGGGGCTGGCCATCTACAAGCCGGTACAGTTTGCCTGGCTCACGGGCCTGCTCGGCGGCTACGAATGGGCCGGCGCCGAACACTTTATCCTGACCATCGGCTACGTCGGGTTTTTCCTGATTCACGTGGCACAAGTCGCGCGCGCTGGCTGGAACAACTTCCGCTCGATGGTGGCCGGCTTCGAAATTGTGGACGCGCCGGGGCCCTCCCTCGACGCCGCGGACCCGGAGGCCCTCGCCCGGCCCACTTCTCCTATCCGGCCTGCTTAGCTTGTTTTTGTGATGGATAACAACCCTGACTACTCTGCACCTCCGCTGCCGGCTTCGCCCGCCGACGAGCCCGAAGCCGCCGTGGCGCAGCGGGCGGCCAGCCGCTCGCGCCGGGCGTTCATCGTGGGGGGACTAGCAGCCCTAGCCGGCGTGGGCGGCTGGCGCTGGCTGCTCACGCGCCCCAACGACGAGGGTACGCCGTGGCCTTTTCGCCGGGTGCTCGACGCCAACGGCCGCCTCTCGCAGGCTTACTTCCGCGAAACCCGGCTGGCTCCTACCTTCCCCAGATCGAAAGCCACCACCCGCCAAAACGGCAATGTCGGCCTTGGCTCCAACGGCTTCGACCCGGCCACCTGGCGCTTGCGGGTGCAAGGCTACGCCCCGGCCGGCACCCCGGCCCGCGTTCAGGAATTCACCCTGGCCGACATTAAGGCCCTGCCCCGCGTAGACATGACCACCGAGCTGAAGTGCATCGAGGGCTGGAGCATCGTGGTGAACTGGGTGGGGGCCCGGTTCTCCGATTTCATCGAAAAATATCCCCTGGCCACCGCCAACGGCCAGTCGGCCCGCTACGTCAGCCTCGTCACGCCCGACGAGAAATACTACGTCGGCCTCGACCTCTCCAACGCTGTGCACCCGCAAACGCTGCTGTGCTACGAGATGAATGGCCAGCCGCTGACCGGCCCCCATGGGGCCCCGTTGCGTCTGGTTACGCCGCTCAAGTACGGCATCAAACACCTTAAACGCATCGGTACCATTGCGTTTGTGGACGAGCGCCCGGCCGACTATTGGGCCGAGCAGGGCTACGACTGGGACTCGGGCCACTGAGGCCAGCTGCAGCCCACCGAACGCAATGCCAACGAAGCAGCCCCGCCGGGGCGGGGCGTTTCGCAACTTAAGTTAAGTAACTGATCATCTGTAGATTAATTAGTCGTAACCCAGGCAGCATTACACTAATTATTACGATATTCGCCAGTCTGCCGGTTTCTGCCCCCGCCGGAGGCGCCGCTTGGCTTGCCTTTTCTTGCTACTGGCCTGCGCCGGGGCCCTCCACCTGCCTGCGCAGGCCCTGAAACCGGGGTTCGACAAAGCCAAGTACCTGAAGCTGTTGCGCCTGCACGCCCGCATGGGGGGTCTGGCTAAACCAATTGACGGTGCAAGACCTGCAGTTGAGCGCCGCCGTGGCCTACTACGGCCAGCAGCCCAAGGCTGGGGCTTGGGCGGCCGCCAGGCCCGGCAGCAAAAGCGCCGGCAGCGCCAACAGGCGGGTTATTCTAGCAAACATGAATGGGCAGGAAAAAGAGAACAAGGCCGGAGAGTAGCCGCCATCAGCCTTACCCGCCGCACAAACTATCCATAGAGCCCGCTTTGGCCTGATATACTTGTAGTTCTGAAAAAACAAGGTCTGTCTTTTATCAGCTTATGCCTACAAACGCAGCCATCCGTAAGCCTTGGGCAGGTACGCGGGCAGGCAATCTGGGTCTATTTCAATTATTTTATCGCGCTGGTTACCTCCGCTACTACCGTCACTCTCCGCTACTGGCTAACGTCTTACAGTAAAAAACAATTAGTAAAGAGCCAGGTTAGGCTCCCGAGCCTAAGCCGAACTTCACCTACTGAAGAAACAATGCAACCCAGGTCGGGCTTGAGATAGGTGTGCTATTTCGGTGCAACATAAACCTCACTAGATCACTGCCTTCGGGAAAATCATGCTAAGAAAATTTAAGGTATCGGAGTTGGTGATTGTATTTCTCGCCGTGTTTTTAATATTTGTTTCAGAATACTATTACTTGGTTTTGAAAGACCACGACAGGGCGGTGTTTATTGGGTTGTGGCCGCCAACAATGGTGATATTCCTGGTGTACTTCAACTTAAAAAAACTGCAATAGCATGGATAATTCTGACATCTTTATATTTACGTTTTTAGTTGTCCCATCTTTTCTTGTTTTTGTAGTTGCTACTATCAGGGAATTTGCTAAGGCTGGCAAAAATGACTTAGACCCAGAAGCTGACAAAATAACCAGGTAGTCACTTGGTAATTACCTATATATTGCTGTCAAGCGCCGGTCCGTCGGTTGAAAAAGCCGGTGGATCGGTTGTCGTTGGTATCTCTTGGATTAGAGAGTGTTTGGGATAACCTGTAAAGGCGAACAAAAACGAGCCAGTAAGTTGCGGGAAGGGTTCCAGGGCGCTGCCTTGTTTTATGGTTGACGACTATTAGGCCCTCACTGCCGCACAGTGGCAAGTGATGTCGCCACGGCTGCCCGTGCACGACCACCGGAGGTTGTGCTCGCGGCACGTCCCGGATGCGCTGCGCTGCGTGTGCCGCACGGGCTGCCAAGCGCAAGCCTTGCCGCCTTCTTACCCAGCGTGGGCGGCGGCGTACCATCATTGCCGGCGCGGGTAGCCGTTCGTATGGGCCCGCCCTAAACCGGCCCTAAACCGGCTGGTTCTGGCTATACAGGTGGAAGCAACAATTCAGTCTGCGCTTTACAAACCGGGTTGGTAATCCGGATTAAACTTTGCAAGTGGGCGAGGCAGCGGTTTTCATTCCGCCGCTTGTGCGGTGTGTCAGGTTGGGACGGGGATAGCCGCCGGCTGCTAGTAATTTTTCCAGCGCCGCACCAGCGGTCCTTCCTGCTCGTGGGCCTGGCTCGGGGTGAGGAAGTCTCGCAGCCGCCGTGCGGGCGCCGCTTGTGGGCCCTACTACCCCAGCGCTACCGCCGCCACTGCCGCTACCACACGAACCAGTGGCAAGCCTACGCCCAGGTGCTGCCCCGCCAATACCATCGGCCCTGATTAAAAGGCAGCGGCAACACCAGCATTATCGAAGCCATTAATTATTCCTTACGCCAGCGCTGCAGCGTTTTGGTGCGCAAACCCTGTTCATTCAGCAAAAGCCTCCTCATGCACACTGCCCGAATTAAAATCGTAATCGATGATTACAACCTCACCCGCTAATAAACCACCGCCAGGTCGGACACAGGACTGAGTAGGAAACAATTAAAAAGCCGTCATGCTTCGTTCAGCATGACGGGCTTGCGCAAGGCTACGGCACCAGAAGCTACGCCTCCACGCTCTCGCTGGTGCGCGAGCGCAGCTCGCGCACGGTCGCGCCGGTTTGCCACAGCTCCGAGTCGCGCACTTCTTTCAGCTCGGCGTCCAACTCCTGGCGGTAGTTGGGCGTGGTACCTCGCTCGATAGTGCGGCGGGCTTCCGCGCCGCTGGCCACGCTGTCGTACAGCTCGTTGAGCACGGGCAGGGTGGCGTCGCGGAAGCGGCTCTTCCAGTCCAGGGCCCCGCGCTGGGCCGTGACGGAGCAGTTGCCGAACATCCAGTCCATGCCGTTTTCGCCCACTAGCGGCACCAGACTCTGGGTCAGCTCTTCCACCGTTTCGTTGAAGGCCTCGGAGGGCGAGTGGCCGCGCTGGCGCAGCACCTGGTACTGGGCTTCGATGATGCCGGCCAGGGCACCCATCAGCACGCCGCGCTCGCCGGTGAGGTCGGAGTACACTTCCTTCTTGAAGTCGGTCTGGAACAGGTAGCCCGAGCCCACGCCGATGCCCATCGCAATGACTTTATTGAAAGCCTCGCCGCTGGCGTCCTGGAACACGGCAAACGACGAATTCAGCCCGCCACCGGCTACAAACAGTCGACGCAGGCTGGTGCCGCTGCCCTTGGGGGCCACCAGAATCACGTCCACACCCTTGGGCGGCACGATGCCGGTCTGGTCGTTGAAGGTGATGCCGAAGCCGTGCGAGAAGTACAGCGTCTTGCCGGGCGTGAGATGCTTTTTGAGCGTGGGCCACAGGGCAATCTGCCCGGCGTCGGAAAGCAGGTTGCAAATGATGGTCCCCCGCTCGGCCGCTTCTTCGATGGAAAACAGCGACTCGCCGGGCAACCAGCCGTCTTTAAGGGCACGGTCCCACGAGGGCGTACCATCGCGCTGCCCTACGATGACCCGGAACCCGTTGTCGCGCATGTTCATGGCTTGCCCGGGGCCCTGCACGCCGTAGCCGATAACGGCAATGGTGTCGTCCTGAAGAGTTTCGAGGGCCTTGGCCAGAGGAAATTCGTCGCGGGTAATGACGGTTTCAGGTACGCCGCCGAAGTTGATGGTTGCCATGCTTGAGAAAGGTTGAATTTTGGGTGTTGAGTATTAATTATTAACCGGTTGGCGCTACATGGTGAATACCTTGTCGCGCTTGTTCAAGAATTCATTTTCGGCCACTTCTTCGCGCGGCTCGCGGCGCTCGAACTCCTGGAGCTTGTGGTGGAATCCGTCGCTGGCCTTGATGATGGCGATGCGCGCCGAGCGCACGAACTCGATGAGGCCGTAGGGCTGCAAGGCACGAATCAAATTGTCGGTTTCCTCGCGGTGGCCGGTGGTTTCGAACACCGTGTAATCCTTGCGGATGACCACAGCGCGGGCCCCGTTTTCGCGCAGTAGGCGCTCCACGAGGGCTTTTTCGGCAATCACATCAGTGGGCACTTTGTAGAGGGCCATTTCCTGCCAAATCACTTCAGAATTGGGGTTGAAGTACACTTTCAGCACTTCCACCTGCTTCTCAATCTGCTTGGCCAGCTTCTCCACCACTTCCTCCGTTTCCACAATCACGATGTTGAAACGGTGGATGCCCGCAATCTCCGAAGGCGACGTGTTAAGGCTTTCGATGTTGATTTTGCGGCGCGAGAAGATGATGGCGATGCGGTTGAGCAAGCCCACTTGATTTTCGGTGTAGGCCGTGATATTGTATTCTTGGCGCTCCATTGGTGAGGCAGTGAGTAAGCAGATGAGTAATTGTCATTGCGAGGAGAAACGACGAAGCAATGACAGACGGCACCCGTCCCGTCACTGCAGTCGAATCTCCGCCACGCTGCACCCCTGCGGCACCATCGGGAAGATGTTATTTTCCTTGGTCACCATCACTTCCAGCAGAAAGGCGCCGGGGTGCGCCAGCATCTTTTCCAGGGCCGGGCGCAGGTCGGGGCGAGCATCTACGCGCTGGCCGGCGATGCGGTAGCCCGCGGCCACGGCTACGAAATCGGGACTTTGGATATCCACGAACGAGTAGCGGCGCTGGTGAAACAGCTCCTGCCACTGGCGCACCATGCCCAGAAATTGGTTGTTGAGAACGATGATTTTCACGTCTACGCCGGTCTGCATAATCGTGCCCAGTTCCTGGATGGTCATCTGAAAGCCGCCATCGCCGGCCACGGCCACCACCGTGCGGTCGGGGGCCCCCAGCTTGGCCCCGATGGCGGCCGGCAGCGCGAAGCCCATCGTGCCCAGCCCGCCGCTCGTGATGCTGCTGCGCGAGCGGTTGAGCTGCGCGTAGCGGCAGGCCACCATCTGGTGCTGGCCGACGTCGGACACGATAATCGCCTCGCCGCCCGTGATTTCGTTGAGTTGCTGCATCACCTCGCCCATCGTCAGCTCCTCCGAAGTCGGGAACAGCTCTTCCCGGATCACGGCGTCTACTTCCTGCGCCATGTGGGCCTGGAAGCGAGCGAGCCATTCGGGGTGTGTCTTGCGCTGCACCAAGGCCGTGAGCAGCGGCAGGGTTTCCTTGCAGTCGCCCCACACGGACACGGTGGCGCGCACGTTCTTATCAATTTCGGTGGGGTCGATGTCCAGGTGGATGACTTTGGCCTGCTTGGCGTACTTGTCGAGGCGGCCAGTCACCCGGTCGTCGAAACGCATACCGATGGCAATCAGCACGTCGCACTTATTGGTGAGCACGTTGGGGCCGTAGTTGCCGTGCATGCCCAGCATGCCCACGTTCAGCGGGTGGCCGGTGGGCAGGGTACCTGCGCCTAGGATAGTCCAAGCCGCTGGGATGCCGCTTTTCTCCACGAGAGCCTTGAACTCGGCTTCGGCCGCGCCCAGCACCACGCCCTGGCCCCAGAGGATGAACGGTCGCTGGGCGCTGTTAATCAGCGCCGCCGCTTCTGCGATGAACTCGGGTCGCACCACTGGCGCGGGCCGGTAGCTGCGGATGTGGCTGCACGGCTGGTACTCCGGCGCGTCGAAGGACTGGATTTGGGCGTTCTTGGTGATGTCGACCAGCACGGGCCCCGGCCGGCCGCTGCGGGCAATGTAGAACGCCTTGGCCAGCGCCTCCGGGATTTCTTCGGCTTTGGTTACCTGGTAGTTCCACTTCGTGACGGGCGTCGTGATGTTGATGATGTCCGTTTCCTGGAACGCGTCGGTGCCCAGCAAATGGGCGAATACTTGCCCCGTAATGCAAACCAGCGGTGTGCTATCGATCAGCGCGTCGGCTAGGCCCGTAACGAGGTTGGTGGCCCCCGGCCCGCTCGTGGCCAACACCACGCCCACCCGGCCCGAGCTGCGGGCGTAGCCCTGCGCCGCGTGGATGCCGCCCTGCTCGTGGCGCACCAATACGTGGTTTAGCTGCGCTTTGAAGTCGTACAGGGCGTCGTAAATTGGGATGATGGCCCCGCCGGGGTAGCCAAAAATCGTATCTACGCCCTCAGCCATCAGGGCTTGTAGCGTAGCCACCGCGCCGCTAACGGCGTGGGTAGTCGAGGCTGCTTCGAGAGTAGCCACGGCCGTTTCGGCGGCCACGGGGCCCCTAAGCACGGAGGAACGCGGGTGCGGCGACATAGTCTTCTTCGAGTAAATCGGTGATGCAGCCGTGGCTGGCGTCGCTCACGGTGCGGATGTACTTTAGTAGCACGCCCTGGCGCGCCGGCAGCGGGGGCCGGCGCCAGGCGGCGCGGCGGGTATCCAGCTCTGCTTCATCCAGCTGCACGTCGATGGTGTTGGCGGCCGCGTCGAGCACGATCCAGTCGCCGTCCTGCACCAGTGCGATGCCGCCGCCGTCGTAAGCTTCAGGACACACGTGGCCGATAACGAAGCCGTGCGTGCCGCCCGAAAAGCGCCCGTCGGTAATCAGGGCCACCTTATCGCCCAGCCCGGCCCCGACGATGGCCGAGGTTGGCTTTAGCATTTCCGGCATCCCCGGCCCGCCCTTGGGGCCCACGTAGCGAATCACAACTACCTGCCCGGCCTTGATTTTGTGCGCCAGAATGCCTTGGTTCAACTCTTCTTCCGAGTTGAACACGATGGCGGGGCCCTCGAACCGTAGCCCTTCCTTACCAGTAATTTTGGCCACCGCACCCTTGCTGGCGAGGTTGCCATACAGCATCTGAATGTGCCCGTCAGCCTTGATGGGGTTATTGAGCGGACGCAGCAAGCTTTGCTCGGGGCCCAGGGGCTGCACATTGGCCAGGTTTTCGGCCAGCGTGCGGCCGGTCACGGTCAGCAGGTCGCCGTTCAGTAGGCCATAGTCGAGCAGGGTGCGCTGCACGGCGGGGATGCCCCCGAGCTTCGACAAATCCTCCATCAGGTACTTGCCGCTGGGCTTGAGGTCGGCCAGCACCGGCACACGGTTGCTCACATTTTGGAAGTCTTCCATCGTCAGGCGCACCCCGGCGGCGTGGGCAATGGCGATGAGGTGCAGCACGGCGTTGGTCGAGCCGCCGAGCACGGTGATCATCACCATCGCGTTTTCAAACGCTTCGCGGGTCAGGATATCGCGCGGCTTGAGGTCTAGCTCCAGCAGATGGCGCAGGTGGGCCCCGGCGTCGAGGCACTCCTGGATTTTGGCGGTGCTCTCGGCCGGCAACGACGACGACGCCGGCACGCTCATGCCCAGCGTTTCGATGGCGGCGGCCATCGTGTTGGCCGTGTACATGCCGCCGCAGGCCCCCGGCCCTGGGCACGCGTTGTGGATAATGCCCTGGTAGTCTTCCTCCGAAATCTGCCCGTTCACCTTCTTGCCGTACGCCTCGAAGCACGACACGATGTTGAGCTGCTGCCCCTTGAACTCGCCGCCCCGAATGGTACCGCCGTATACCATCAAGGCCGGGCGGTTGAGCCGCGCCATGGCGATGAGGGCCCCCGGCATGTTCTTGTCGCAGCCCACCACGCAGGCCAGGGCGTCGTAGTAGTGGGCCCCGGCCATCGCCTCAATCGAATCGGCAATAATCTCCCGGGACACCAGCGAAAACCGCATCCCGGCGTTGCCGTTGGTAATGCCGTCGCTCACGCCGATGGTGTTGAAACGCAGCCCCACCAGGCTCTGGGCGGCCACGCCGCGCTTCACCTCGTCGGCCAGCCCGTCGAGGTGCATGTTACAGGTATTGCCCTCGAAGCCCGTCGAGCAGATGCCGACAAAAGGCTTGCGCAAATCCGCGTCCGACAGTCCCGCGCCGATGAGCATGGCCTGCGAGGCCGGCAAGCTGTCGTCTTGGGTATAGATGCGACTGTATTTGTTGATAATCACTTTATTAAGTATTTTATTTCTAAGGCATGATGATTGAATCGTGTACCATTGCGGACACAGCGAAACAGTAACACGCCCCAGGCGCTAATCAAATAATCGTGCTGCTGCCGATGGCGATGTTGTGGGCGCTCCACTGCTGCTCATTCGAATCGGCAATCCAGAAGGCCACGTAGCTGCCCACTTGCTCGGTGGTATAGGGCGCGTTGGGGTTCAGCTCGGGGGTAAGGATGTTGTTGGTGATAGCCTCATCCACGGCTTCACGCACCAGCTCGGCCTCGGTGGCCAAGCCCAGGTGGTCGAGCAGCATCGCCGCCGACAGGATGGCCGCCAGCGGATTAGCGATGCCTTTGCCCTTGGCTTGCGGGTACGAACCGTGGATGGGCTCGAATAGCGCCACCCGGGCCCCCACCGAAGCGGAAGGCAGCAGTCCCATCGACCCGGCAATCACCGAGGCCTCATCGGAGATGATGTCGCCGAACATGTTTTCGGTGAGAATCACGTCGAACTGCGTCGGGGTCAGGATAATCTGCATCGCGGCGTTGTCCACGAACAAATAGTCCACGGTTACCTCAGCGTATTGGGCAGCCAGCTCGCGGACTACTTCACGCCACAAGCGCGAGGTTTCCAGTACGTTGGCTTTGTCGACGAGTGTCAGGTGCTGGCGGCGGCCGGCGGCCGACTGAAATGCCAGATGCGCGATGCGCTCAATTTCGGGCCGCGAGTAGGTGCAGTTGTCGTAGGCCGAGCCGTCGGTGTTGCGGCCCTTTTCGCCAAAGTAAATGCCTCCCGTCAGTTCCCGATAAATGACCATATCAGTGCCCGCGATGCGCTCGGCTTTCAGCGGCGAGTGCTTCAGCAGGGCCCGGTAGGCCGTGACGGGACGGATGTTGGCGAACAAACCCAGCTCTTTGCGCAGGCGCAGCAAGCCCTGCTCGGGCCGCACGGGGGCGGTGGGGTTGTTGTCGTACTTGGGGTCGCCGATGGCCCCGAACAACACGGCGTCCGCAGCGCGGCAGGCGGCCAGCGTTTCGTCGGGCAGCGGGTTGCCAGTGGCGTCGATGGCGCAGGCCCCCACCATGTGCGACGAGAACTCGAAGCCGTGGCCAAAGCGCTCGGCCACGGCTTCCAGCACTTTCACGGCCTGGCGGCACACTTCGGGGCCGATGCCGTCGCCGGGGAGTACAGCTATTTTTTTAATTACCATGTCCATGCGCGTTGTCGTTCGTAGGCCTCAATGGCCGGTTTCTGGTTCACTAAAAAATCAATGTCGTCGTAGCCGTTGATCAGGCACTCCTTTTTGTGGGCGTCAATGGCGAAGCTGAACGTCTCGCCCCAGACGGGCACGGCCAGCGTTTGGGTCGGCAAGTCCACCACCAGCGACAGCGCGGGGTCGGCCTCGATGCCGGCCAGCAGGCGCGCCAGCACCTCGCCGCTCACTTGCAGCGGCAGCAGGCCGGTATTTAATGCGTTACCTCGAAATATATCGGCGAAATAGCTAGAGATTACGGCTTGGAAACCGGCGTCGTACAGGGCCCAGGCGGCGTGTTCGCGGCTGGAGCCGCACCCGAAGTTTTTGCCCGCCACCAGAATCTGGCCCGTGTAGCGCGGGTTATTCAGCACAAAATCGGCCTTGGGTGAGCCGTCGGCGTTGGTGCGCCAGTCGCGGAACAAGTTTTCGCCGAAGCCGTCGCGGGTCGTCGCCTTCAGAAACCGAGCCGGGATAATCTGGTCGGTGTCGATGTTTTCCAAGGGCAAGGGCACGCCGGTAGTGTGCAGGGTCTGGAATTTCTCCATCAGTTCAGGTACTTCGTAATGTCCACAATCCGGCCCTGCACGGCCGTGATGGCCGCCACCAGCGGGGAGGCCAGCAGCGTGCGCGACCCAGGGCCCTGCCGCCCCTCGAAGTTGCGGTTGGAGGTGGCCACACAGTAGGCCCCAGCCGGAATCTTGTCTTCGTTCATGGCCAGGCAGGCACTGCAGCCGGGCTCGCGCAGCTCGAAGCCGGCGGCGGCGAAAATCTTGTCGATGCCTTCGGCAATGGCCTGCTGCTCAACAAGCTTGGAGCCGGGCACGATGATGGCCTCCACGTGGCCGGCCTTATGCTTTCCCTGCACGTAGGCGGCCACGGTGCGCAGGTCCTCGATGCGCGAGTTGGTACAGCTACCAATGAACACGTAGTCTATCTGCTTGCCCAGCAGCGATTCACCACGCTCAAATCCCATGTATTTCAACGACTTGTTGAAGCTCTCGGCTTCGCTGGCTGGCACTTCGCTCGGCACGTTTCCGGTAAGCGGAATGCCCATACCGGGGTTGGTGCCGTAGGTTATCATCGGCGTAATCTGCGGCGCGTCAAACGTGTGCTCGATTTCGAACGGCGCGTTGGCGTCCGAATACAGCGTTTGCCAGTAGGCAATGGCCCGCGCCCAATCTGCGCCTTTTGGGGCAAAGGGGCGGCCCTCGACGTAAGCGAAGGTGGTAGCGTCGGGCGCGATGAGGCCGCCACGGGCCCCCATCTCGATGCTCATGTTGCAAACCGTCATGCGGCCTTCCATGCTCAGGGCTCGCACGGTGCTACCAGCGTATTCCACGAAGTGCCCGGTGGCCCCGCCCGTGCCGAGCTGCGCGATGATGTGGAGAATCAAGTCTTTGGCCGTGACACCGGCCCGTAGCTCGCCTTCCACTGAAATGCGCATCCGCTTCGGCCGGCTCAGCAACAGGCACTGCGAGGCCATCACCTGCGCCACTTGGCTGGTGCCAATGCCGAAAGCCACGGCCCCGAAAGCGCCGTGCGTGGAGGTGTGGCTGTCGCCGCACACGATGGTGGTGCCCGGCAAGGTCAGCCCCAGCTCGGGACCGATAACGTGGACGATGCCTTGGCGCGCATGGCCCAGGCCGTACAATTCGACGCCGTACTTCTGGCAATTTTCGGTCAGCTTGTCCACCTGGGAGCGCGAAAGCGGCTCCTGGATGGGCTGGTCCTGGTGCAGAGTGGGCACGTTGTGGTCGGCCGTGGCCAGCATCTGGCCGGGACGGAACAGCGGCAGATGGCGCGCTTCCAATTCGTCGAAGGCCTGGGGGCTGGTGACTTCGTGGATCAAATGCCGGTCTACATACACCACGTCCTGCCCGCTCGCGATGGAGCGAACGACGTGGGCATCCCAAATTTTATCGAATAAGGTCGTGTCCATGTGGCAATTGCGTTAGTTAGCGGCCACCAGCTTATCCTGCTCCACAAGAGCGTGGAGGTCGTCGTCGCCCACTTCGCGCTTACGGTCGGCGAGGGTCAGGAAGCTGGCGTAGGCGGTGTTGAGGGCCGGGCGTTCCAGGTCGTAGCCAAGCTTTTGAAGGCGATAGGCCAGAGCGGCACGGCCAGAGCGGGCCGTGAGCACGATGCTCGAATCGGTGACGCCCACTTCTTTAGGGTCGATGATTTCGTAAGTTTCGCGGCACTTAATCACGCCATCCTGGTGGATACCGCTGCTGTGCGAAAAGGCGTTAGCCCCCACAATGGCCTTGTTGGCTTGCACGGGCATGCTCATCAGGTGCGATACCAGGACCGAGGTTTCGGCCAGCAGCTTGGTGCGCACGTTGGTGTCGAGGCCGAGGTACGGATGCTGGCGCAAAATCATCACCACTTCCTCTAGGGCCGTGTTGCCGGCCCGCTCCCCCACCCCGTTGATGGTGCACTCGATTTGCCGGGCCCCGTTCGTTACGCCGGCGATGGAGTTGGCCGTGGCCAAGCCCAGATCGTTGTGGCAATGCGTCGAGAGCACAGCGCGGTCGATGCCCTTCACGTTCTCGTACAGGTACTTAATTTTTGCCCCGTATTCATGGGGCAGGCAGTAACCAGTAGTATCGGGGATATTGAGCACGGTGGCCCCGGCCTTAATCACAGCCTCACACATGCGAGCCAAGAACTCATTGTCGGTGCGGCCGGCGTCTTCGGCGTAAAACTCTACGTCTTCTACAAAGCTTTTGGCAAGCTTCACAGCGGCCACGGCGCGGACCAGCACATCGGCCTGCGTGGTGCGCAGCTTCTGCTGGATATGCAAATCGGAGGTACCGATGCCGGTGTGGATGCGCGGGCGGCAGGCCCCACGCAGGGCGTCGGCGGCCACGCGGATGTCGTTTTCAACGGCCCGGGTGAGGCCGCATACGGTGGCTTCGCGGGTTTGGGCGGCGATGGCGGCCACGGCGGCAAAGTCGCCAGGGCTCGAAACCGGGAAACCGGCCTCGATGACGTCAACGCCCAGGGCTTCGAGTTGGCGGGCGATGACGAGTTTCTCAGCTTGGTTTAGCTTGCAGCCCGGCACCTGTTCGCCGTCGCGGAGCGTGGTATCGAAGATCTGAATTTTCTGAACCGACATGCAGGGGCCGCCCCGGGGAGCGCTGACAAGGTGAATATTGCACTGCAAGTAGCAGGACTTTGCGCCCCATTGAAAATTATTTTCCTGGCTTTGTACTATTTCTAAATCGTTACTTTTTTAGCGTAAATTTTTGACATATAAATAGTTGTCTTAACAATTCGTACAATGCCTAATAAGAGTACCGACCCGGTTTTTCAACTCATAAAGTCACTGACGCGCTCCGAAAAGCGGCATTTCCGGCTGTTCACCGACCGGCCAGGGGCCGCCGAGGGCCTGAAATTCATCCAGCTCTTCGACGCCCTCGACGCCCTGGATGCCTACGACGAGGACCGAATCGTGACCCAGGTGCCGGCCCTCAAGCGCGCTCAGCTGGCCAACCTCAAGGCCAATTTGTACCGGCAGCTGCTGGGCAGCCTGCGTGTGTACCACGCCGGCCAGAACCCCGATATTCAGCTGCACGAACAACTCGATTACGCCCGCGTACTCTACAACAAAGGCTTTTACCAGCAGAGCCTGCGAATGCTGGAAAAGACCAAGCTGGCCGCTCAGCAAGCCGAACTCCCCCACGTGGCCCTGCTGGCCCTCGATTTTGAGAAGCTGATTGAATCGCAGTACATCACGCGCAGCTTGAAGGACCGCGCCGAAACCCTGGCCACGGAGGCCCTAGATACGGTTACGCATCTGGTGCGTACGCACGAGCTGTCCAACGCTGCGCTGCGCCTCTACGGCTTTTACCTCAAGGCCGGGCACGCCCGCAACCAAGCTGACCACGAGCGCATCACGGCGTTTTTCCGGGCCAATATGCCGGGGGTCCTCGCGGCCAACAGCACGTTTTTTGAGAAGCTCTACTTCTACCAGGCGCATGTGTGGTACCACACCCTAAACCAGGATTTCCGGGCCTGCTACCGCTACGCGCAGAAGTGGGTCGACTTGTTTGAAGCGGCCCCGCCCCTCAAGGATACGCAGGCCATGCTCTACATCAAGGGCCTGCACAACCTGTTGGCAGCGTTATTTAACCTTCAGTATTACAGTAAGTTCATGGAAGTGCTGCGGAGGCTGGAGGACTTTGCAGCTAACCAAACACGCCGCGCCAGCCCCAACACCGACACGCTGCTGTTCCAGTACATCTACACCAACCGCATCAACGCCTATTTCCTGGAAGCGCGCTTCACGGAGGGCCTGGAAATTATCCCGGAACTGCTCGAGAACCTGGCCTTGCACCGCTCGCAGCTCGACGTGCACCGCACGCTGGTATTTTATTACAAAATCGCCAGCCTGTATTTCGGCAGCGGGCAATTTCGAAAGGCCATTGAATACCTGAATCTTATCATCGACCAAAAAGACCTCAGCCTGCGCGAGGATTTGCAGGGCTTTGCCCGCATCCTGAACTTGGTGGCCCACTACGAAGCCGGCGACGACGCCAGCCTGGAGTACCAGGTGCGGTCGGTGTACCACTTCCTGGGCAAAATGGACGACCAGCAACCCATGCAGGTCGAGATTTTCCGGTTCCTGCGGCGGGTGGGCAATATTGCTCCGGGCCAGTTAAAGGATGAATTCAGTAAACTGAAGGATAAGCTAGTAGAGATTTATGCTAACCCTTACGACCGGCGGCCTTTTCTGTATTTCGACTTGATTTCGTGGCTTGAAAGCAAAATTGCGGGCGTGCCGGTGCAGGACGTGATGCGGCGCAAATTTTTGAAGATGCGTTGAGGCGGGGGTGGAATAAGGAAGGTTAGGCGGGGTTTTGCGGGACCTCGTCGACGGAGCGGTGGGGTTAGTCTGGGGGCAACGAAAATGACGCGACTGGACGGGTGTTTGCAAAGGTGAGGTAAGAACGGCTTGCTCCGGTCTTCGCCAATCGGGCGGACAGTAAATCTTACTTAAAACATTTCTCTACAACCTCTTACGTCCCACCCCACTTCCATGGAGGCTTCCTTTTTTTCCGCCTTCCGCCATTACTCTCCTCGCCAGCAGCAGCGCTTTTGCTACCCCCACTCCGCTCAACCACGACCGCGACGAGCATCGCCGCGGCCCCGTAGTGGTAGTTACTGCGCCTCAGGAGCACGCCTGCTGGGAGAATGAGCGCCGCAACAATTACGGCTACGACCGCAACCACCGCGTGACGCCTCAGGAGCACAAACGGTGGAAAGCTACCCACCGCTACAACGACTACCGTTAAGTTTTCGCCGCTTCGGTCGGCCTGAAATCAGCCGGGACGGCTTTATTGACCCATCCCTTTCCTTTTAAATCTATGAGAAAGTATCTGTTTCCGTTATT
>JANPOR010000390.1:0-13881 GCA_031428075.1 Hymenobacter sp.
GGGGGGCCTTGCACGGCGGGCCCAACGTGACGCTGGTCGCGGCCCTGACGCCGCACGGTCTGCAAGCGGCCTGCAAGCCGGCCATGACCGTGAGCGGAGCCATGAGCGGGGAGGTATTCGCCGCTTAACTCGACCAGGTCCTGGGCCCCACCCTGGTGCCGGGCGATGTCGTGGTCCCCGACAACCTGCTGGCCCACAAAGTGGCCGGGCTGGCCGAAATTGCCGCCGCACAGGGTGCCCGTTTGCTATATTTACCCCCGTACTCGCCCGATTTTAATCCGATTGAACTCGCCTTCAGCAAGTTTAAAACCTGGCTGCGCATGGCCCGGGTCCGCACCCGCGAGACGTTGGAAGCCACTGTCCAAGCCACCGCAGAATGGGTAAGTCAACAGGATGCTAAGAACTGGTTTGACCATTGCGGGTATCATGTACAGTGACTTAGGAAGTGCCCTAGGAGCCGCTTTAAAGCACATCCCTTTCACCTTGGTGGTATGCCCATTTCCCGTCAACTAATGTCCCGAGAATAGCCGAAGGGTCGGCGGTGTACATAATTACCGAAAGCAAGTGCTGGGGCCCCGCCTGTGCAAGCAACGGCCGGTCGATGTCGTACACCACTGCGTCGAGGGGCTGACCAAGGGCAAAATAATCAGTGGCTGTGCGCCCGGCGGCCTTTAACCCCGCGAAGAAGGTCTTTTCGACTAGCACGGAAGCGCCATCAGCGAAGATGTTGCGCCGACGATGAATCAATCGCTGGCCGTAATCGAGCCACCGCAAATCCTCCAGCGGGTTTAAACTGATGTGGCTATCGGTACCAATCGACCACCGGCCGCCGGCTTCGGCATAGCCAACAAGCGGGAAAATACCGTCTCCCAAATTACCTTCGGTACCGGGGCACAGCACGACGTGCGCACCGGAGCGGGCCAGCCGGGTCGTTTCGGTGGAGGTCATGTGGGTGCAGTGCACTAAGTGAAATCGGTCGTTCAGTGGCAATTTTTCCAGCAGCCACTCCACTGGCCGGGCCCCCAAGTAGGCCCGGCAACGCTCTACTTCCAGCGTTTGCTCGGCGGCATGGAGGTGAAACGGCAGGTCTGAGGGCCCCTGCTCAAAAGTGGCGAGCACATCGGCGGCCTCCACGGCCCGCAGCGAATGCACGCCGAAGCCCAGTTGGGCCCGCTCGTAGTGCGCCACGGCTTGGCTGCTGCTGACCAATAGTTTGAGGTAATCATCCAGCTTGCGCGAGATAAATCGCCGCTGCCGAGGCTGGGGCTCGCGGCCAAAATCGCCTTTTTGGTAGAACACCGGAACCAGGGTTATTTTGATACCTGCCGTGCGGGCCGCAGCTACCAGGCGCTCCCCCATCTCGGCGAGGTTGGCGTAAGGCTGGCCTGCGGGGTCGTGGTGCAAGTAGTGGAATTCGACGACCGACGTGTAGCCGTTGCGCAGCAGGTGCTGGTACAAGGCGGTGGCCACCCGCTCGGTTTGCGCGGGACTGAACGTTTCGGCGCAAGCGTACATGGCCTCCCGCCAGCTCCAGAAATCGTCGCGCGTGCCCACGGTGTGCTGCTCGGCCATGCCCGCCATGCCGTACTGGAACGCGTGCGAATGAGCATTCTGGAAGCCCGGCAAGGCAACGCCCTGCACGGCCTGCACGACCACGCCGGGGCCCATCGGCGGCTCCTGCGCCAGGTATTGAATCGTTCCCCGCTCATCAACCCCCACGTAGGCCGGGCTGAGCCAGCCGTCTTTTAGCAGCAGCGAGGAAAAGACGTGATAGGTCATGGTCCAGTAAACCTGCGCTAGGCAAGAGAAAATATTAGGTCAATGCGCGCGAAGCTGGCTGCCCAGCGTGAGCAGTGTTTGGCTGAGCAGGGCCCTGATTTGGTCGGCCCGTGGGTGGTCGTAGGCCTGCTCTTGGTCGTCCATGTACACGTCCTTGGCCATTTCCAGCTGAAGCGCGTGCTGCTGAGCAGCGGGCCGACCGAAGTGCCGGGTGATAAAGCCGCCCTTAAACGGGGCGTTATGGCTGAGGGAATAACCCCCACTGCCGAGCTGTTGCAGCGCCTGCCCGATAAGTTCCACCGAGGCCGAAGTCTGGTCGGCGCTGCCCAAGATTAAGTCGGGGAAGGGCCCTGCGTGGATAGCCAGCACGTTGCGCCGGATGGAGTGGCAGTCCCAGAGCAGCACGCGGCCAAAACGGGCCTTGGTTTCATCCAGCAGCTGTTGCAGGGCTTGGTGGTAGGGCTGGAAGTACAGTACTTTGCGCCGCGCTACATCCGCGGGCGCTACGTGGAGCCGCTCGTCGGCATAAATCGGCTCGCCCAAGAAAGTGGTGGTGGGACACAGGCCCGTCAGCACCCGTCCGTCGTCGTACAGCGGGCTGCTGTCCGGGTTACGATTCGAATCAATTACCCAGCGACTGTACTTGGCGCACAGCATCGGAATACCCAGCGCGGGCGCAAAGTCGTAGAGCTGCTGCACGAGCCAGTCGGTGTCGTCCGGCGGCAGCAGGTCTGGCCGCAGCGCGGCACGGATGTCTTCCGGAAAATCGGTGCCGGCGTGGGGCACACTGATAACAATGGGGAGTTGCTGCACGGCGGGCCGTGTGATGTCAAAGAGCATCATGGCAAGAGCTTAGGCTGGACGGAGCGTGTACTTTCTAGCTTATCCAACAGCTTGTCATCGACCAAATTGGGCAGCGTAACCTGGAGGTTTGGGCTGCGCTTCAGCTCTCGCTCGATGGCGAAGCGGGCCTCTGGGTTGCGCGCCCAACTGCGGCGGGCGATGCCGTTGTTGACGTCGTAAAACAACATGCTTTGGAGCTTACCTTCAGCTTCGGGGGTGCCGTCGAGCACCAGGCCGAAGCCGCCGTTGATGACCTCACCCCAGCCCACGCCCCCACCGTTGTGGATGGACACCCAGGTAGCGCCCCGGAAACTGTCACCAATCACGTTGTGGATGGCCATGTCGGCCGTGAAGCGGCTGCCGTCGTAAATGTTGCTGGTTTCGCGGAACGGCGAGTCCGTGCCGCTGACGTCGTGGTGGTCGCGGCCCAGCACGATGGGACCCCGCAGCTGCCCCGCCCGCACGGCTTCGTTGAAGGCCCCCGCAATTTTCAGCCGCCCTTCGGCGTCGGCGTAGAGGATGCGCGCTTGCGAGCCCACCACCAGCTTGTGCTGCGCAGCTTCCCGAATCCAGGTGATGTTGTCTTGCAACTGCTGCCGGATTTCGGCGGGGGCCCCGGCGCGCATGGCGTCGAGCGCGTCGTGGGCCAGCTGGTCGGTCAGGGCCAGGTCAGCGGCCTCGCCCGAGGTGCACACCCAGCGGAACGGGCCAAACCCGTAATCGAAGCACATGGGGCCCAGAATGTCTTGCACGTAAGACGGATACCGGAAGTCAATGCCGTTCTCGGCCATTACCGGGGCCCCCGCCCGGCTGCATTCCAGCAGAAAGGCATTGCCGTAATCAAAGAAATACGTACCCCGGTCCGCGTGCAGGTTGACGGCCGCGGCATGACGACGCAACGATTCCTGCACCTTACTTTTAAACATTTCGGGCTTGTTGGTCATCAGCTCATTGGCTTCTTCGTAAGAAAGCCCGACTGGGTAGTAGCCCCCCGACCAGGGGTTGTGCAGCGAGGTTTGGTCGGAGCCGATTTCCACGAAGACAGCTTCTTCGTGAAGGCGTTCCCATACCTCCACCACGTTGCCGAGGTAGGCCAGCGACACGACTTCCCCCTGCTGCTTGGCTTGCTTGATGCGAACAATTAGCTCGTCCAAGCTTTCCCACAGCTCATCAACCCAGCCTTGTGCGTGCCGTTTACGGGCTGCTGCTGGGTTGACCTCGGCGCAAACTGTGATGCAGCCGGCGATGTTGCCGGCTTTCGGCTGGGCCCCACTCATGCCGCCCAGGCCCGCCGTTAGGAAGAGCTTGCCCGCCGGCGACTGGCCGGGCCCCAGCGTTTTACGAAAGGCGTTCATCACGGTAATAGTCGTGCCGTGCACGATGCCCTGGGGCCCGATGTACATGTATGAGCCGGCCGTCATTTGCCCGAATTGGGTGACGCCTAGGGCGTTGTAGCGCTCCCAATCGTCGGGCTGGGAATAGTTGGGCACCATCATGCCATTGGTGACGACCACCCGGGGCGCGGCGGCCGACGACGGAAACAAGCCCATCGGATGCCCGCTGTAGAGGTGCAGGGTTTGCGCGTCGGTCATCGTGGCCAAGTAGCGCATCGTGAGCAGGTACTGCGCCCAGTTCTGAAAGACGCCCCCGTTACCGCCGTAGGTAATCAGCTCGTGCGGGTGCTGGGCCACGGCGGGGTCCAAGTTGTTCTGAATCATCAGCATGATGCAGGCCGCGTGCCGGGAGCGGGCAGGGTATTCGGCCAGGGGCCGGGCCCGCATGGCGTACGCCGGCCGAAACCGGTACATGTAAATCCGGCCGTAGGCCGCCAGCTCGTCCCAGAATTCTGGGGCCAGCTCCGCGTGCCATTCAGCGGAAAAGTACCGCAGGGCGTTGCGAACGGCCAGCTTCTTTTCGTCCGGCGACAAGATGTCCTTGCGCCGGGGAGCGTGGCTCACACCGGGGTCGAGCGGCTGGCGTGGGAGCAGCTGCGCCGGAATTCCCTGCTGTATTTCTTCCTGAAAAGTCATGCTGCTCGAGTTGCTGAGTGAACGCATTTACCCCGTTTCCAGACTTGGGCCGGCTTTAGCTGCCCTTGCTGGTAGAGAATTTCCTGGTAGCTATCGCCCGGAAACAGCAGAAAATCAGCCAATAGCCCGGGTTGCAGCCGGCTGCGGTCGGTGTAGCCCAGGGCCTGCGCGGCCCGGTACGTGATGCCCGCCAGCACTTCGGCCGCCGTGAGCTTTTCGAATGCTCCCAGGATGGCTGCCTGCGCCAGCAAATCGCCCATCGGGGCCGAGCCGGGGTTCCAGTCGCTGGCGATGGCCAAGCTTGCTCCGGCATCGAGCAGGCGGCGGGCGGGCGCAAAGGCGCACCCCAGCCCCAGCGAAGCGCCCGGCAGCGCCACCGGAATCACTGGACTATGCGCCAGCAGTTGAATTTCTGCGGCGCCGCTGGCTTCGAGGTGGTCGGCACTGACGGCCCCGAACGCGACAGCCGCCCGGCTACCAAACGGGTGAAATTGGTCGGCGTGCACTGTGAGTTGAAAGCCCAGGCGACGGGCTTCGGCGAAATACGGGGCAATCTGCTCGGCCGAGAAGGCCCCCTGCTCCAGAAACGCATCGACCCGGTGGGTAAGCCTCTCACGCCAGAGCGCGGGCAGTAGCTGCTGTGCCATTTCAGCCAGGTACGCTTCAGACGTTCCCCCGTAATCGCGGGGCAGCGTGTGCGCCGCTAGGCACGTGCCAATCAAGTCGGCCGCCACTTGCTGATCGGCGGCTTTGATGGCCCGTAACTGCTTCAACTCTTCGGCCACGGAAAGCCCGTATCCACTTTTTACTTCAATGGTCGTCACTCCGTTCCGCAGGTGGCGGTTAGCGCGTTGGATGGTCAGCTGAGTCAGTTCCTGCTGAGTGGCTTGGCGGGTTTGCTGTACCGATTCCCAGATGCCGCCCCCCGCCTGGGCGATTTCCAGGTAGGTTTTACCGGCGTTGCGCAGGGCATAATCCCGGGCTCGCGACCCGGCAAAGCACAGGTGCGTGTGCGCGTCGACCCAACCGGGCAGGGTCACGAAATCTTCGGTCAACTCAACCACGCTGGCTGACAGGGCCCTGGCTTCCGCAACCAGCTCGCTGAACGGACCCACGCGGTAAATTCGCTCGCCCCGCAGCAGCAACCCGCCTTCCAAAACGGGCCCCAGGGCCCCATCAGAAATAGGGCCCCGGTCGGGGAGTTCGACCAGCGACAGGAGCTGCCGAAACGGGCCAATGAGCAAGAAGGGGCTATTCATCAGCACACCAAGGGGTTAAAACGCATCGAATTCCTCGGTCCACTCGGTCGCCAGGGGCACGTTTTCCCGTTGGGCAACCAGGCGGGCCAGCTGCGGAAGTTCACCGCTCTGCACCAAGGTAATGGCCTCGTGCATCCAGTCGTACAAGATCTGGTCTTCTTCGATGTGCGGCACGGCCTGGCGCACCCGGGCGTGCAGGGCCCCCAGGATTTTGCCCGGCTTAATCGGGGCGTGGAAATCCAGGGCCTGCGCCGCGCACATGAGTTCGATACCCAGAATCTTCTCCGAATTTTCGAGTACCTGCAACGCCTTCCGCCCGCTGATGGACCCCATGCTGACGTGGTCTTCCTGCCCCAGCGAGGTCGGGATGCTGTCGGCGCTGGCCGGAAAGCACAGGCCTTTGTTTTCGCTGGCGAGGGCCGCTGACGCGTATTGCAGAATCATAAAACCGGAGTTCAGGCCCGTGTCGCGCAGCAGCAGCTTCGGCACGCCCGGCGCGGTGCCTTCGAGGGAAAGGTAGATGCGCCGGTCCGAAATATTACCAATTTCCGAGGCAGCCAGGCAGGCATAATCCAGCGGTAGCGCCAACAGCTCGCCGTGAAAATTACCCCCACTGATGGTCAACTCGTTATTAATAATGACCGGATTGTCGGTTACGGCGTTAATTTCTACTTCGACCAGCTCCCTCAAATGCCGCCAGGCGTTGCGGGCGGCCCCGTGCACCTGCGGCATGCAGCGCAGCGAATAGGGGTCCTGTACCCGCGCGCAGTTGGCGTGCGACGCCACGATTCCCGAGTCGTGCAGCAGGTTATGCACGGTAGCCGCCACGTGCTGGCTCCCCCGGAACGGCCGCAGCTGGTGCAGCTCGGCCAGAAACGGCTTACCCGAGCCCTTCAGCCCTTCCAGCATCAGGGCCCCGGTTAGGTCGGCGTTAGCCAGCAGGTTTTGAAAGCGCTCCACCAGCCGCACGGCGTGAGCTGCGATGAACTGTGTACCGTTGATGAGCGCCAGCCCTTCCTTGGCTCCCAGCGATAGCGGCGCCACGTTCTCCTGCTGAAGCGCGGCCGCCGCTGGGGTGATTTTGCCCTGGTAAAAGACTTTTCCCAGACCAATGAGGGGCAGAAACAGGTGCGAGAGTGGGGCCAAATCGCCCGAGGCACCCACCGAACCCTGGCTGGGCACCACTGGTATCACGTTGGCTTCCAAGTGCCAGAGCATCCGGTCGAGCGTCTGCTCCTGAATGCCGGAATAACCCTGGGCCAGGGCCTGAATCTTCAGCACGAGCATGAGCCGGGCTAGCGACTCAGTAATGGGCGCACCGAGGCCAACGGCGTGGCTTTTGAGCAGGTTCTCCTGCAATTTGCGGGTGCCTTCCGCCGAAATCAGGCTCGTGCACAAGGGCCCAAATCCCGTATTGATACCATAAACCGTCTTGCCCGAATCCACGATTTGTGCCACGATGTCGCTGCTCCGGCGGATTTGCTCGCGGGCCTGGGCGTTAAGCTCGCCCTTCCGGTGCCCGCTGCTGAGGGCGATGGCCGTCGAAACACTGAGGAACTCCCGGCCATATTGAAATAAATTGTTCATCGGAAGACGCGTTGCGGGGGCTCGAGAACAGGACGCTGAATTGAAGCAGCCGCGAAGCCCTTTCGTCGAAGAGGAGGGCAAAATTATCGGCTACTTTTGATGCCTCTAAATACCAATTTTGTCATAAGTTAATGCCTGCTGGTTATCAGATTGAGCTGCGACACCTGCAATACTTCAGCGTGCTGGCCGAAGAGTTGCATTACCGAAAAGCCGCCGAACGGCTGTTTATCTCGCAACCCGGCCTGAGCCGGCAGATCAAACAGATGGAGGAACTATACGGCACCGAACTGCTGGTTCGCAACAAACGGGTAGTGGAGCTGACGGCGGCCGGCCACTACCTGAAACGCGAAATCGACGTACTCACCAACCACCTGGCCAGCATACAGAAGCAGGTAAAACTTCTCGGGCAGGGCCAAGTGGGCGAGTTACGCATTGGCTTTCTGGGCTCGGCCGCGCAACAAGCTGTGCCTGATTTGCTGGAAAAATTGGCACAGCAGCATCCGCTCATCAACACGACCCTGGAAGAGCTATCGAACACGGTACAGGTCGAGCTGCTACTTAAAAACAACTTGGATATTGGTTTCGTTCGGCTGGCAGGGGCCCCCAAGGGGTTACAAATCCGCTCGGTATTTCGCGACACGTTTTCCCTCGTGTTGCCCCAATCGCACGCCTTGAGCCAGGACACCTTCGAGCGGATGGATCAATTTCGGGAGGAAACCTTTATCCTGTTTTCCAGCGATTATAGTCCCTATTATTACGACTTGGTGATGAGTATTTTCGAGGACGGCGGCTTTACGCCCCACGTGTCGCACAAGGCCGTCAGCGCCCTGGCCATCTACAAGTTGGTGGAAAAAGGGTTGGGCATTGCCATAGTGCCGACCTCTTTGAAACACGGCTACGAGTTGGCAGTAAAATTTATCGATCTGGCCGACCTACCCCAACGCACCGACTTGTCGGTTCTCTGGAACCCCACCAACCGCAATCCAAGCCTACTGCTGGCGCTCAACGCTCTCCGGGACGAATAAAAAAACCGTACATCCCAGGTCGTAGATCCCAAGTTGTAGAAAAATCGTGGGGCAATGGGCGTGACCAGTCCGAGCGGAACAAAGGCCCGGACGGTGGTCCAGAACCGTACTTTTAAAAAAAGCCCGTTTCCGGCATGGAAACGGGCTTTTAAGCAGAGAGAGGGGGATTCGAACCCCCGGTAGCCTTTAGAGCTACGGCAGTTTAGCAAACTACTGGTTTCAGCCACTCACCCATCTCTCTAATTGGCTGGGCGCTTCTGTCTGAAGCGGCTGCAAATATACGGGGCCGGCTGAAATACCCGCGCTAAGGGCCCAAAAAAATTATCTTTGTTCGCCACAGGAGCCCGGCTTCGGGGCTGTGTTCATTACTACCTTCTTCACTGCGACTTGCTTACCTGGGCTTACCCCAATTTTGAATTGCCGTTGGCCGCGGCAGCGATAGCACTGCTGCTGTTGCTGGCCTACGTGCTGCGCACTGGGCGGCTGGCGCGGGCACTGGGCAAACGGGCGGCCCGCCTGGCGTGGAAACTGCCGTTGCGCCTGTTGGCCGGGGCCCTGCTGCTGGCGGCGTGGCTAGGCCCAGCGCGGGGCCTTAGTCCGCAGCCCGTGCGCACCTCTGGCAAAGACCTGTGGCTGGTAGTAGACGTGTCGCGCTCCATGGACGCTCCCGACGTGGCCCCCAGCCGCTTGCTGCGCGCCCAGGCCGAACTGCAAACCTTGGTGCAGCGCTTCCCGGCCGACCGGCTGGGGGTGGTAGCGTTCAGCGCGGAGGCGGTGGTGCAGTGCCCCCTCACCTACGACCAGGAAGCCATCCAGATTTTTTTAAGTACGCTCAGCACTAACTTGCTTGCCCCCGGTCCCACTGCCCTGCGCGCACCCCTGGAACTAGTGCTCACGCGGCTGGCGCCGGCCTCTGGTGGGGCGGGGGGGCCCGGACGCGCCACGGCCGTGCTGGTCGTAAGCGACGGCGAAGACTTCGGTGAAAACCTGGAACCCACCTTGCGCGCGCTGGCCCGCAGCGGGACCCGGGTGTTTGCGGTGGGCGTGGGCACAGCGGCGGGCGCGCGGCTGCCGCAGTCCGGCGGCCGGCTGGTCCGCGATGCCACCGGCCGCCCCGTAGTGAGCCGCCTACGCAAAGCCCCTTTGATGCAGCTAGCGGCCCAAACCGGCGGCCAATACGTGGCCTTGAACGACCGGCAGAACGGTCTTCCGGCTGTATTGGCCAGCCTACGCGCCGTGCAGGGCCCCACCGAGCAAGTGCGCACCGTGGCCGTCGCCGACAACCATTACCGCCTGCCCCTGAGCGTGGCCCTGGCACTGCTGGCCTTGGACGTGGCCCTGACCGTGGTGGTCATCCGTCCCTGAGCTGGCCGAAGCCAGAGTCCATAAATTCTGTTATTTTGGATTGAAAAGGCAGTTTACAACGGCTAGCCACCACAGATTGCCACCATTTTTTATGACCAAGTCGTTACTTTTCTTGCTTCTACTGCTGGCCCCACCTGCGTGGCGGGGCCTAACCTGGGTGCGCGACCGCAACGCCGCCGCTGCCGCGGGGCGGGCCGCCTATGCCCGCGGCGACACCGAGGCCGCGGCCCAGGCCTTTGCCGCTGCTGCGGCTACCAACCGCGCCTCACCAGGTACTGCGGCGCTACTCTTAAACCTGGGCCATGCTCAGCGCCGTGCGGGGCAGCCGGCCGCCGCCCGCGCCACTTACGGCCAGCTGCTCGACGCCAGCGTAGCGCCCGCCATCGGCAGCGTGGCCCGCCAGCAGTTGGCGGTGCTGGCTGCCGAGGCGGGCGAAATAGCCCCGGCGCTGGGCCTGCTGCGCCAGGCCTTGGTACTGGACCCCGCCAATGCCGGCGCCCGCTACGACTACGAGGTGCTGAGTGCCTACCTGGCCCGGCACCGCGCCACGCCGCAAATGATCCCGACGCTCCCACCCCCACCCCAGAAGCCGGCCCCCAGCGGTAAGTCACCTAATAACCAGCGCACAGCCGCCATTGGCAGCAAAGCGGGCCCCGGCCATCCAGGCGCGGTGCCCGACCCCGTACAGCCTACTTCTGCCCCCAACGGCCCGCCGCAGCTGCGTCCCGGCGCTGGCGGCACTCCTGAAGCCCAGCGCCCGACGCCGGCCCCCGGTACCGCAGCCAACGGCCGCCGGAGCCCCGCGCCCGCCGGCCCTACCGGTCCGGTGCCCACCGGCGGCCAGCCCGGTGGCTCTAGAGGCCTCGACACGGCCGACGATACAGGACCCAGCGCCCCCGCAGGGCGCAACAGCGCCCCTGGCACCGATGGTGCCCGCGCCTCCGACACCCGGCTCCGAACCCAGCGCGAGCGTCTTGAGGCCATGAGCCTATCACCGGCCCAGGCCCAGCAGCTCCTCGACGCCCTGAAGGCCCAGGAGCAGCAATACCTGCAACAGGTTCCGCGCCGCACTGGCCCCGCCGTCCGCCGGGGCCAGCCCACCTGGTGAGGCGCTGAAGAGACGTACTTTTGGGCAGATTTCTTTGTTACTTCTTTTTCCCACCCACGCTTGTTGTTGAAATTATGCAGATTAAGGAAGTTGTGATCGTATCGGCGGTGCGCACCCCGATTGGCTCGTTTGGCGGGGCTCTGTCTTCCCTTTCGGCCACCGAGCTGGGGGCTATTGCTTTAAAGGGTGCTCTGGAAAAAGCCGGCGTAGCTCCTTCGGAAGTGCAGCAGGTAATTATGGGCAACGTTATCTCGGCCAACCTTGGCCAAGCTCCGGCCCGCCAGGCAGCTAAAAAAGCCGGCCTGCCTGACACCGTGGAGTGCACCACCGTGAACAAAGTTTGCGCCTCGGGCTCGAAGGCCATCATGTTTGCCGCTCAGGCCATCATGCTGGGGCAGGCCGACGTCATCCTCGCCGGCGGCATGGAGAGCATGAGCAATGTGCCCTATTACCTCGACAAAGCCCGCTTCGGCGCCAAGTACGGCAACGGCCAAATGATTGACGGCCTGATGAAAGACGGTCTTTGGGACCCTTACCACGACTACGCCATGGGCGTGGCCGCCGACGCCACGGCCCAGCACTATGGTATCACCCGCGAGCAGCAGGACGAGTTTGCCCGTGAGAGCTACACCCGCAGCGCCAACGCGGCCAAAGCCGGCAAGAAAAAGGATGAAATCGTGCCCGTCACTATCGAAAGCCGCGGCAAAACCACGGTGGTGGACGACGACGAGGAATACACCAAAGTGCAGTTTGAGAAGCTGGCGGGCTTGAAGCCGGCCTTCAGCAAAGAAGGCACCGTGACGGCCGCCAACGCCTCCACTCTCAACGACGGGGCCGCCGCCGTGCTGCTAATGAGCCGCGAGAAAGCCGACGCGCTGGGCATCAAGCCGATTGCCATCGTGCGCGGCTTCGCCGACGCCGAGCAGGCCCCGGAGTGGTTCACCACGTCGCCCGCGCTGGCCATCCCGAAGGCCCTGAAACACGCCGGCATTGACGCTAAAGATGTGGATTTTTACGAAATCAACGAGGCCTTTTCGGTGGTGTCGCTGGCCAACAATCAGCTGCTCAACCTCGAAAGCGCCAAGGTGAACGTGTACGGCGGTGCCGTGAGCCTGGGCCACCCGCTGGGGGCCTCCGGGGCCCGCATCGTGACGACGCTGCTCAACGTGATGCACAACGAAGGTGGCAAGATTGGCGTCACGGGCATTTGCAACGGCGGCGGTGGGGCCTCGGCTATCGTGCTGGAGGCCGTGTAAAACGGTGTCGTTTTTGACTAAGCCGACGGCCGCGCACTTTTGCGCGGCCGTTTTGCGTTCTTGCGGCTTATGAAGTACTTAATTTTTCTTTTTGCTTTGCTGGCACTGCCCGCTTCTGCTCAAAAGCTGCGGCGGTTCGTTACCTATTACGACTCCCTCAAGACCGCTAAGCGCGAAGTGTACACCGCCGTAGTAGCCGGCGATACCGTGCCGCAGGGCACCTACCGACGCTATTACCGCAACGGCAAGCTAGAGCAGCAGACGAGCTTCGCGGACGGCAAGCGCGACTCGGCTTACGTGGAATTTCACCCCACTGGCACCCGGCGCCTCGAAACCACCTACCGCGGCGGCGTGCGCCAAGGACCCTTCAAAACATACTACGAAAACGGCAAGGTGGCACAGGAAGGCACCTTCGAGAACGACGAGCCCAGCGGGGCGTTGACTTACTATCACCCTACCGGCGAGGTGAAACTCAAAACCACGCTCGCCAAAGGCCAGCCCAACGGGGCCATGCGTCAACTCTACACCGACGGCAAGCCCCAGGCCGACATTACCTACTTGGACGGTCAGCCCGAGGGCGCGGTGAAGTTTTACTACCCCAACGGCCAGGTGCAGAGCGAAGGCACCCTACACAAAGGCCTGCTCTCGGGGCCCTACAAAACTTACTACCCCACCGGCCAACTCGAAACCGAGGTGCTGGCCGACGCCAGCGGCCGCGGCCGCTACCGCAGCTATTACCCCAGCGGCAAGCTCCAAACCGAAGGTACCTACGCCCCCGCCCCGGTGGTCCAGCGGGCCGTGCGTAACCCCCTGGGCGACGACTTGGCCAAGCGGGTGTCCCCCACGGCCGGCACCGCCAACCTTGACGGGCCCGCCACGAGCTACTATGAGAACGGCCAGGTCAAAACCAAAACCACGTACCGCTTGGGAGTGCCCACCGGCCGGGCGCAGGAATTTTCCGACGCCGGCAAGCTAACCCGGGAAACCGACTACACCAACGCCGGCCGCGACCGCAAAGTGGTGCGCTACGGCCCCGCGGGGCCCCTGCCGTTGGCGGAGGAAACGTACAAAAGCAACCGCGCGACGGGCACTTGGCGCACGTTTTTTCCCAACAGCAAGCAAGCGCAGAGCGTGGCTATTCACAACCCGGCCGGCAAGCTGACCGGCGAGCAGCTCACGTATTTTCCCGACGGCAAAGTGGCCAGCCGGCTGGTTTACGAGAATGGCTTTGCCATCGGGCTGGGGCTGGAAAACTACCCTTCCGGCAAGCTCAAGGCCGAAACCACCTACGCCCACGGCCTCAAGGCGGGGCCCTACCGCCAACTGCGCGAGGACGGCACGCTAGCGGTGCGCGGGGCCTTCCGCAACGGGAAAGGAACCGGGGTGTGGTCGTATTTCGGGCCCGATGGCGTGGCGGTGGAAAGCCGCAAAACTTTCCAGAACGGCTTGGAGGTGGCCCCCGGCAGCCGGGCCCCTGCCCGGCCCGCGCCTCGCAAGAAATAAGCGGCGGGCAGGCTCAGCAACTCGTTGCCGACGCGTCTGGAGTCCGCTTGGCGGGATTCCAATCCAAGCGAGTCGAATCGTTGGTGGATGTACAGTAATAAAAGCAAAGCCCCCGCGGGGCGGCCC